>DATHMF010000047.1 GCA_035487355.1 Terriglobales bacterium
GCGGTGGCGGTGGCGGTGGCGGTGGTGGTGGTGGTGGCTGCGACACCGATTGTTGCATGTCGGTCAGTCCGTGCGATGTTGGGTGCTCGGTGGTTTCACTGGCTCAGCGACAATTCTGGAAGACGGCTCCCTCGGCACGTCTGCGCTTGAAGGATCTGAAGGTTGCGAAACCGGCAAATCCGCAGTGTGTCAGAACGACGCCACAGGGTATGGTACTGGCCTCGTCAAAGCCAGGAACAGCCCGAGCCAATGTGGTCAACCGTTTCGAGTGGCCTGCGGAAGCACCCCGTGATTTGTCGCCAATCGTTTTCCAGGGGCTCGCCAGCGGTTCGCCGGCTCTGGGAACCCCGACAGCGCCAATCACGATTGTGGAATTTTCCGACTTCGAGTGCCCCTTCTGCAAAGCCCTGGCCACGACCCTCTCACAGCAGGTGCTTCCGGCAGAAGGCAGCAATGTGCGTTTGGTCTTCAAGTACTTCCCGTTGCGCTTCCATCCCTGGGCGGAACAGGCGGCAGAGATCGGAGAGTGTGTCCATAAGCAGGATGAGAAAGCTTTCTGGCAACTGCATGATTTCTTCTTTGAGCACCAGGAATCACTGAGCAACGATACCCTGGAGCAGCAGACTCTGGACTTTCTCGGTAACAATCACCGAATCAACCTGGATCAGGTGAAAATATGCGTCGAGACACATGAAACAAAGCCGGCCGTGATGAGCGACATCGCGCAAGGCGAGCAAAATGGAGTTCACGGCACACCAACGTTGTTTATCAATGGTATCCGTGTCCATGGAGCGCAGAGTGCGACTGTCATCCGCAAAGCGATTGAACAGGCAAGTGCGGAACAAAAGGCTGCAAACGATGACCGAGTCTGGGAGCCGGCAACTCCCTGGCTAGGCATCGATGCAAGGGAACCGTATTGTGAGCTGTTTGCAACCGAAGGGAGGAATCCATGTCTGTTGTTCTGAATCGAGTTAAGCCAATCATATGGGGAATGGCGCTTGCAGTTTGTGTGTCGTTCTCAGTTGCGGGGCAAGACATACCGGTGAATCAAAACGCAGGTCAAGCGGGGACGAAAACGGTTCCTCCGGAACTGCAACAAGCACAGAAGGGAGATGCGGCGGCCCAGCTGCACACTGGCGAGTGGTTCAACTCGGGTATTTCCGGACGAGTGGACAGCGAGCAAGCTGCAGTCTGGTTCAAGCAGGCTGCTGATCACGGTTCAGCCGATGGCGCGGCTCTCCTGGGGAGCTTGTACTTGTACGGCCATGGAATGGAAGTTGATCAAGCGCAGGCCTACAAACTAATCCAGTTGGCAGCCGACCACGGCAGCCTCAAGGGGCGTACTTTCTTGGCGCAAATGTATATGCACGGGTGGTATGTCAAGAAAGACGAAACCAAGGCCCATGAACTGCTGATGTCGGTAGGAAACAAAGAACCGTTTGCCCTGACGCTCCAGGGCGTAATGGCCATGGAGGGTGCCGAGAAGCATCCGGAAAAAGCATTGGAGCTCTTCAAGCAATCTGCTGAGAAAGGAGAGTCGGGAGCCATGCTGAGCCTGGGTGAAATGTATCTGTTCGGGGCCGGCGTGGCTCAGGACTTTGAACAGGCAGAAAGCTGGTTCCAACAAGCTCAGCGTCTCGATAACCGTGCGGCTGAGTTTCGGCTGGGGCAGATGTATGCAAAAGGTGCAGGTGTACCCAAGAACCTGACCCATGCCTACGCTCTTTTCCAGCGAGCTGCTGAACAAGGCTATGTGCCGGCACAAACTCTGTGTGGCACTTATAACTACTATGGTTTTGGAATCAAGAAAGACCAGGTAAAAGCGTACTATTGGTTTTCCAAGGGCGCCATTCACAGTAGCGTGGCTAAGGACTGGCAACATCGAGTATCCGCAGCCATGACACCTGAACAGCTGAGTGCCGTCGGGGCAATGCTCAACGGCGCACCTGCGGGAGCCGCTAGGTAACGATTATGACGCCGGACTCCGGGGTTCTCCCCGGAATCCGGCGCTTCATAGTAACCAAAGCCGAAAGGTTCCGGCACGGAAGCCTGTTCATGGAAAACGGTATCATTCTGATATCAAACTCTTCACTTCTGGACGATTGTAAGTCATCATTGAGGAGCGGGTGGGCATAAGCAGCGCCACTCGAAGCCGGCATTCCAGAATGCAAGGCGGTTAGAAAAGCCGCTCTTTGAAAACTCAAATAGCAGGTTGGTGTATTGGGCCTTGTGCCGAAGTTTACCGCAAAGTAAACAAAACCCTTGTTCTAGACCTATTTGTAAGGGGCTGGCACCATTCTTATCTCCCATTGATTATGAATGGCTTACGAACTTCACCCTAAGCGCGCAAGGGGGTGGGGGCCGCACAATTCGGTAGGGGTCATCTTCTCTGGGTCTTAGATAACTGGAGGATTACCTCCAAGCATGCAAGGGGGGCTCGGGTACTTTGGCTGACTGCTGCTCTACTTGGAGCTAGGAGCTGCCTTTAGAGAGCAGTTCTTCCATGCTGCATTGCGGACTGCGGCCGCGGGCCTCCTGGAGCTGCTTCCAGCTCATCGGCGGTCGTCCCGTATTTACTTCCACCATGCTGATACAGCCCGGCACAGGACAGACCAGCGCACAGAGATTGCAGCCGACACACTCGTCGTCCAATACTTGTGGAACGTGCTTGGGTAGTACCCCATGACGCAGATCGCCGAGCGGGCGCTCGTCGACCCGGATGCACTGGTGGGCGCCATCCTCACATGCGATGTAGCAAAGATTGCAGCCGATACATTTTCCGGCATCAATTTTGGCGATGATCTTATAGTTGAGATCGAGGTTGCCCCAGTCTTCGACGCGGGGAACCGCCTTGCCTACCAGCTCCATGGCTGAGTTCATGCCCTTCTCTTCCAGATAGTTTTCCAGGCCCTCGATCATGTCGCGCACAATGCGAAAGCCGTAGTGCATCGCCGCCGTGCAGACCTGCACCGAGGTCGCGCCCAGCAGCATGAATTCGACGGCATCTCGCCAGTTCGAGATTCCGCCGATGCCGGAGATCGGGATGTTCACCTTGGGATGCTTGGCTACCGACGACACCATGTGCAGCGCGATGGGCTTTACCGCGGGCCCGCAATAGCCGCCATGTGATCCGTAACCGGCAACGCTGGGGCGAGGCGCGAAGCTGTCGAGATCAACCCCTACCAGGCTGTTGAAGGTATTCACCAAAGACACTGCGTCCGCGCCGCCGGCCTTGGCCGCGACCGCCATATGCGCGATGTCGGTAACGTTGGGAGTCAGCTTCACAATCACCGGCGTGCGGGCAACTTCCTTCACCCACGAGGTAATCATGGTGGCGTACTCGGGGACCTGTCCAACGGCGGCGCCCATGCCGCGTTCCGACATTCCATGGGGACAGCCGAAGTTCAGCTCCAGCATGTCGGAGCCTGAGTCTTCGGCGCGTTTCACAATGTCATGCCAGGTCTCGCGCTTCGATTCGACCATCAGAGACGCGATGACCGTATGCTGCGGAAAACGCTTCTTGACCTCGGCAATCTCGCGGAAGTTGACTTCGATGGGGCGGTCGCTGATGAGCTCGATATTATTGAGGCCCATCATGCGCTCGTTCTTAAGGTCTACCGAGCCATAACGGGAACCGGTATTGATAATGGGTTCGCCGATCGTCTTCCAGACGGCTCCGCCCCATCCCGCTTCGAAGGCACGCATGACCTGATACGCGGTGTTGGTGGGCGGACCAGAGGCGAGCCAGAATGGATTCGGAGAACGGACTCCACAAAAATTAATGCTTAGATCAGGCATGGGCCCTCCTTCCCATTGTTGCCTCGAGCATCTGATGGATGCCCAAGGCAGCCTTCTTGCCGTGCGCGACTGCATCCACAACCTCTCCGCCCCCGTTCACGCAATCGCCGCCGGCAAAGTAACGCGGGTTCTTTGTACTCATGGTTTGTGGCTCGACCACAACGCAACCATTATGCAGTTCCAAATTGGGAACCTGTTTCAGGAAACCGAGTCTGCGCTTTTGCCCGAGGGCTTTGATGACCATGCCGACCTCGAGCCTGAACTCACTGCCGGGCGCCGGGAGATAGCTGTAGCGTCCTCGCGGATCCTTCGAAGAGCGCTGCGTACGAACACATTCCAGAGCTTCGACTTGACCCGAGCCGATGATTCGCATTGGCATGGCCTGCCACACGAAGGTGACGCCGTCATGTTTCGCCAGTTCGTATTCATATTCGAAGGCGGTCATCTCTTCGGGGCTGCGGCGATACACCATGTAGACCTCTTCCGCGCCCAGCCGCCTGGCGGCGGTGACTACGTCAATCGCGGTATTGCCCGCGCCAATGACCGCAACCCGCTTTGCAATTTCAACCTGGTCAAAGCGCCTGCTCTTGGTGCTTTCGATGAATGAGAGCGCGTCATAAGAACCTTCGAGTTCTTCACCCGGTAGCTGCAGATCTTCAGTTTCGCCTAACCCGATGCCAATAAAGATGGCATCGTAATCGCGTTCGAGCTCGGGAATCGTAATGTCTGTGCCAACCTTCATTCCGTTCCTGATCTCGACGCCCAGGGCGCGGATCATCTCAACCTCTTTCACGGCTTCCGCCGCCCGCATTTTATAGGCGGCGATTCCATATGTGTTCAGCCCGCCGGGCTGAGGATTGGCGTCAAAGATGATCGCCTCGTATCCCAACTTCCTCAACTCAGCAGCGCATGAGAGGCTTGCCGGACCAGCGCCGATCAACGCAACCTTATATCCATTGGCCGCCGCGGCTTTAAAGAGCTGCGTGCCATTCGCGATCACAGGATCAACCGCGTAGCGTTGCAGCTTCCCGATCTCCACCGGCTTTTTCCCCTCCACATTCAAAACGCATACGCCTTCGCATAACACCGAAGTAGGACACACCCGTGCACAACTCTGCCCGAGAATGTTTGCGCCCAGAATTGTTTTGGCCGATCCGCGCAAGTTACCGGTAAGGATTTGACGAATAAACTGGGGCACGTCAATCCCAGTTGGGCAAGCCTTGATGCAGGGTGCGTCTTGGCAAAAGAGGCAGCGCGAACCCTCTTCCAGGGCCTGCCCCTCCGTCAGTGGTGGATTGATATCGGCAAAGTTAGCTTCCAGTTGTTCGAGTGGAAGCTTCGGGGCCGGTTCCTTAAGCATGGGTCACCTGGGCGCTGTAGCGTCCTTCCCAAAAATAGCAGGAGGGGTGGAATTTTTTGGAGTGTAGCATAGAATGATCACTCTATCTGCTAAGAATACACTCTTGGCGCTGTCGCGGAGGGCTGATGGGCTTTGACACTCTGGTCGTAAATGGAATTGTGGTAACGGCTACAGATACCTATGCCGCCGATGTTGCGATCTCCGGCGGAAAGATCGTGGCCATTGGGGAAGGCCTGCCCCGGGAGAACACGAAGCAAGTGCTGGACGCAAAAGGCAGGTACGTGCTGCCCGGCGGCATTGATGTGCATACTCATCTCGATATGCCCTTTGGAGGCACTACCAGCGCCGATGATTTCGAGACCGGCACCCGCGCCGCCGCATTTGGCGGGACGACGACCTTGATTGACTTTGCCATCCAGTACAAAGGCCAGTCGCTGCGGACTGCTTTCGATACCTGGATGCAAAAGGCCTCTGCCAAAGCAACTACGGACTATGCATTCCACTGCATCATTACCGACCTTCCAGACGCCCGCATCGGCGAGATGAATGACCTGGTGCGCGACGGGGTGCCCAGCTTCAAGCTGTTTATGGCCTACCCTGGAGTGTTCATGCTTGACGACGCAACCATCTTCAAAGCGATGCGCGCCGCCTCGAAAGCCGGCGGCATGATTTGCATGCACGCCGAGAACGGCGGGGCCATTGATGTCATCGTCAAGCAGGCCCTGTCCGAAGGCAAGACCGCGCCCAAGTACCACGCGCTCACCCGCCCAACCACCGCGGAAGCCGAGGCCACGTCACGGGCGATTGCCCTGGCGGAGATGGCCGGGTCGCCTGTCTATATCGTGCACTTGAGCTGCAACGATGCGCTCGAAAAGGTGCGCGAAGCGCGGGACCGAGGCTTGCCGGTTTATGCTGAGACCTGCCCGCAGTATCTATACCTTTCTATAGAAGATATGGACGCACCCGGATTTGAAGGCGCGAAATACGTCTTCACTCCACCGCTGCGCGAGAAGTGGCACCAGGAAAAACTCTGGACGGGACTCAAACAGGACCACCTTCAGGTGGTTTCAACCGATCACTGTCCTTTCTGCTTCAAGGAGCAGAAAGAGCTTGGCAAAGATGACTTCACGAAGATCCCGAATGGAGGCCCGGGCATCGAGCACCGCATGAGCCTTATTTATTCCGGCGGCGTGGCGAAAGGCCGCTTCAGCGTGAACCGTTTCGTCGAGCTGGTCTCGACCACACCGGCCAGGATCTTCGGGCTGTATCCTCAAAAAGGAACGGTGGCGATCGGCAGCGATGCCGACCTGGTAATCTTCGATCCCAAGCGGCAACACACAATCAGTGTAAAAACCCATCACATGCGGGTGGACTACTCGATGTTCGAAGGAATCACGGTGACCGGCATGCCAGATGTCGTCCTCTCACGCGGGCGCGTGATTGTTGACGGAGATAAGTTTCAGGGTAGAGCCGGTGCGGGGAATTTTTTGAAGCGTGCGGCTTATAGCGGGGTGTGAAAGCGCGAGGGAAAAATCCAGGCGAAAATCCGATTTCAGCCGTGGGTGGTTCCCATCGCCATCGGAGGTCCTTCGCCACGGGGCTCAGGATGACAGTGCGTGAAAAGGTATAAATTTCATTGTGGCTTGCCGCGCTGTGCCACTCAGTCTTCTGCTAATCCGGCCATCTGCAGGTAACAACTTTGGTCTCGGTGTAAAAGTGCACCGCATCTTTTCCCAAGGCGTGCAGATCGCCGAAGAACGAGTTCTTCCATCCTGAGAAGGGGAAAAACGCCACGGGTGCCGGCACTCCGACATTCACTCCGACCATTCCAGCAGTCACATTTTGTGTGAACTCACGAGCTGCTGAGCCAGAGCGCGTGAAGATGGAGGCTGCATTCCCATATTCGGATTGACTGACGACCTCGAGGGCATCTTTCAGGGTCTTTACACGGACCACCGAGAGCACGGGACCAAAGATCTCTTCTTTGGCAACGCGTGATTTTGGATCAACATGATCGAGAATCGTGGGGCCAACAAAGAATCCATTGTTCTTGGCCGCCGAATCTTTGCGGCCATCACGGGCGAGCGTCGCTCCTTCTTTTTCTCCAACATCTATATAGCTCAAGATGCGCTTCTTGGCCTCTTCCGAAATCACCGGGCCCATACAAGTGGCCTTCTCCGCTCCTGAACCCATGGTGAGGTTGTCTGCCGCATTGGTCAATTCCTTCACCAGAGGATCAGCCGCCTCCGCGACCGCAACCACCACACTCGTGGCCAAGCAACGCTCTCCGGCACAGCCAAAAGACGAGCCCATGATCGCGCTTACGGTTGTCTTCATATCATGGTCCGGCATCACCACCGAGTGGTTCTTCGCGCCTCCGAGCGCCTGCACGCGCTTCCCGTTGTTGGCTGCCGTCTGATAGATGTAGCGGGCAACCGCGCTTGAGCCCACAAACGATACCGCTTTCACCCGAGGATCGGTGAGCAACTGGTCTACGGTATCTTTGGCTCCGTGCACCAGATTAAGGACGCCGGCGGGAAGCCCCGCTTCGTGGGCGATCTCGACCAATCGCACGGAGGTGCGCGGCACTTTATCGGAGGGCTTCAATACAAAGGTGTTTCCGCAGGCGATGGCCATGGGAAACATCCAGAGCGGCACCATGACAGGAAAATTGAAAGGCGTAATGCCAACGCAAACACCGATTGCATGCCGGGTTGACCAGGCATCCACGCCTGTGCCCACCCGGTCCACCGTGTCGCCCATCATGAGAGTGGGGGCGCCGCAAGCAAATTCAACGCATTCGATTCCACGCTGAAATGAGCCTTTGGCTTCGTCGAGCGTCTTGCCGTTTTCTTCGGTGACCAATGCAATCAGCTCGTCAGCGTGGTTTTCCAGCAGCTCGCGATATTTAAAGAGGGTGCGGCAACGCTGCAGAACGGGCGTCTTGCTCCATGATCCAAAAGCGGCGTGTGCGGAGGCGACTGCGGCTGAAATCTCCTCCGGCGTGCAGCGTGGAATCTCGGCTACCGCTTCGCCCGTAGCAGGGTTGCGCTGAATGTCTTTCACCCCTCGCGAAATGACAGGTTTTCCATCGATATAAAGTGGACATGATTTCAGTTCAAGGGCAGTCGCGGTGGGTGACATAACAGGCCTCCAATGAGGTACAAAATCAAATTTTACACCCCTTTTGCAGCCAGGCGATGATGAACGAGAATCAGCGAAAAAAGCTTGCCGAGCAGCGTATTGGAGCATGTCGGGTCCGAGCGAGCCGGAATTGAGAGAGTTTGAGAAGCCGGCGCATCGCACATATAATGATGCAATCATCGCGGAGGCTCCTCGTCTTACAGCGCCGCTATCTCAACCAGGAGCACGACGGGGGGACCGATATGGAGTTCGTCCTCAACGGCAAGTGTCGCCGAGTGCCGGAAGCTCATCCCCAAACCACACTTCTGACCTGGCTGCGGCAAGAGGGATTAACCGGTTCCAAAGAGGGTTGCGCAGAGGGAGAGTGCGGTGCGTGTACGGTCCTGCTGCTACGCAATGCTCCCCCCGGAAGCCGCTTCGTCCCCGTGAATAGTTGCCTCGTTTTTCTGCCCATGATGGCGGGGCAGGAGGTCTACACGGTAGAAGCGCTTGCGGAGAGCGGAGAGTTGACCGAGGTCCAGCGGGCGCTGGCGGAGCTGGGCGGATCGCAGTGCGGATATTGCACGCCGGGTTTCGTGATGAGCCTGTTCGCCGAGCATCACCGGCCGGGGAGAACCGGCCCGTGCGATCCACACGCCATGACGGGTAATTTATGCCGCTGCACGGGATACCGCCCGATGCGCGATGCGGCCCTGGCACTGGGTCCAGTCTCAAACGATTCCTTTACACAACGGTTGCAAAATCCCGCGTCGGCAATAGAGACATTCGAGTCTCAGTTCGGCGCGGCAAGATTTGTCCGGCCGGGAACCTTGTCGGAGTGTCTCGCCATGCTGGCTGCTCATCCGGAGGCGCGGGTGGTGGCTGGCGCCACCGACCTGGCGGTTGAATCGAACTTGCGTGACCGGCGCTGGCCGCTTCTGGTGAGCATCGAAGCGCTTGCGGAATTGAGGATCTTTCGCGAAAGCGGTGATGAGATTGAGATCGGCGCCGGGTTGACGCTTTCGGAAATCGAAGCGCTTTGGAAAGATGCGCCGCAGGCGGTGCGTGAATGGTTTTCGCTGTTTGCTTCGCCACTGATCCGCAACCGGGCAACGCTCGGCGGCAACCTGGCGACGGCATCGCCGATCGGCGACGCAGCACCTTTGTTGCTGGCGCTGGGTTCGCAAATACGGATTGCAGGGAAGAGTGGCGAACGGCTGGTGCCACTCGATTCTTTCTTTCGCGGCTACCGTGAGACCGCTCTTGAGGCGGGCGAACTGATCGTATCAGCGGTGGTTCCAAAGCCGTATCCATCCTTCACTCGATTCTTCAAAGTTGCCAAGCGCCGTATGGACGATATCAGTACCGTAGCGGCATCGTTTGCCGTGGACCTGGACGCTCGCGGCCGTGTGGCGCGTGCCCGTGTGGCGTACGGCGGAGTAGCGGCGACGCCGATTCGAGTGCGAGAGGCAGAGTTAGCTCTCGAAGGGCGGCAGTGGGATGAAACCGCGATTGCGGCGGCAACGGAAGCGGTTGCCGATCAAATTGAGCCGTTGAGCGATCACCGCGGGAGTGCTGAATATCGCCTGGCAATGGCGCAAACGTTGCTTGAGAAGTTTTGGGCGGAACAGGAGTTGGTGACGCGATGAAGACCGTGGGCCAGACTCTGCCGCACGAAAGCGCGCGAGGTCATGTAACCGGCGAGGCGTTGTACACCGACGATTTGCTGAATCGCTTTCCGCGTCTTCTGCACGCGTGGCCGGTGCTTGCGAAGCACGCGCACGTAGAGGTCGTGAGCCTCAACGCAACGCCGGCGCTCGCGGTAGAAGGCGTGGCGGCGACGCTGACAAGTGTGGATGTGCCGGGAGAGGGCGATACTGGCCCGAATCGGCACGATGAGCTGCTATTTCCGGCAGAGGTTTTGTATCACAGCCAGCCGGTGGCCTGGGTCCTCGGGGAGACACTCGAGGCGGCCCGCCTGGGGGCGGAGCGCGTTGCGGTGGAGTACAGGCCGCTCGCCGCGGTGTTGACGATTGACGATGCGATCGCAGCGCGGAGTTTTCATTCCGGGCCATTTCATCTGGAGCGGGGCGATGCAGCCAGCGCGATTGCGCACAGCCCGCACCGGATTGCAGGACGGCTACGAATTGGCGGGCAGGAACATTTCTATCTTGAAACGCAGTGCGCGATTGCATGGCTGGATGAAAGTGGCGGAGTGGCTTTGCACTCTTCGACCCAGCATCCGGCTGAG
This sequence comes from Terriglobales bacterium, assembly GCA_035487355.1. Classification (NCBI taxonomy): domain Bacteria; kingdom Pseudomonadati; phylum Acidobacteriota; class Terriglobia; order Terriglobales; species Terriglobales bacterium. The sequence continues at coordinate 10,533 of DATHMF010000047.1, forward strand.
ACGCAGGAGATTGTTGCGCGTGTACTCGCAAAGCCGAAGCACCAGGTGACGGTGGAATGCCTGCGCATGGGCGGGGCGTTCGGCGGAAAGGAAGTGCAAGCCAACACTTGGGCGGCGATCGCCGCGCTGGGCGCGGTGAAGACCGGGAGACCGGTGCGTGTATGGCTTCCGCGGCGACTCGATATGGTGCTGACCGGCAAGCGGCATCCATTTCTCGCGGATTTTGAAGTGGGTTTCGACGGAGAAGGAAAGCTGCACGGCGTGAAACTAGCACTGTATTCCGATGGCGGATGGAGTCTGGATCTATCGGAGCCTGTTCTATGGCGGGCACTGTTTCATGTGGACAACTGCTATTTTCTCGCGGCCTGCGATTTGACAGGATACGTGTGCAAGACCCACAAGACATCGCAGACGGCTTTTCGAGGATTCGGCGGCCCGCAGGGGATGGTGGTGATCGAGGATATCCTCGATCGCATTGCGCGCACTCTCGATCTTCCGGCGGATGTAGTGCGCGAACGGAACTTCTATGTCGAGGGGCAGACGACTCACTATGGCCAAGAGGTGAAGGACGCTTCGCGGATCACGCGGATCTGGCATGAACTGAAGAGCACAAGCGATTTTGCAGCGCGGCGGCAGGTGGTGGCGGCGTTCAACGCGGAACAGCCGCATCGCAAGCGCGGAATCGCGATGACGCCAGTGAAGTTCGGAATTTCTTTCACGGCAACGGTTTTCAATCAGGCGGGAGCGCTGGTGCTGGTGTATCGCGACGGCAGCGTGCAGGTGAATCACGGCGGAACGGAGATGGGGCAGGGGCTGCATACCAAGATCCAGCAGGTGGCGGCCGAGACGCTGGGATTGCCGCTCGGATCAATCCGCGTCATGCCGACGCGCACCGACAAGGTGCCGAACACGTCGGCGACGGCGGCCTCCGCGAGCAGCGATCTGAATGGCGCGGCGGTGATGGATGCCTGCCGCAAAATCCAGGCGAACCTCGCGCCGGTCGCGAAAGCACTGCTCGAATGCGCTGAGGATGCAGTGCGCTACGAAGATGGTCTGGTGTTCGCCGGAGAGCACCGAGCTGGCGCCATTCCATTTCGAAAGCTAGTGGAGGCGGCGTATGTGCGCCGGCTGCCGTTGTTCGCGCAAGGCTACTACCGCACGCCGGAGATTCACTATGATCCCAAAACGGGACAGGGGCGTCCCTTTTATTACTACGTGTATGGCGCGGCGGTTGCGGAGGTAGAGGTTGACGGGTTCACCGGCGACTCGAAAATTCTGCGGGTAGACATTCTGGAAGATGCAGGCCGATCGTTATCGCCGCTGGTTGACCGCGGGCAAATTGAAGGCGGATTCATACAGGGCGCCGGATGGTTGACGCTGGAGGAGCTGGTTTGGGACGCCGAGGGACGGCTCGCGACCAACAGCGCTTCGACCTACAAACTGCCATCATGGTCGGAGCTGCCAGAAACATTTAACGTTCGCATGCTCGAACGCGCGGATGAGCCGGGAGTCGTGTACGGCAGCAAAGCCGTGGGAGAGCCGCCGTTGATGCTCGCCATTTCGGTGCGAGAGGCGATTCGAGAGGCGATCGCTGCGTTTGGACGGGGTGGAATCGTCGAAATGGATACGCCATCAACGCCAGAACGGATCTTCTTTGCGATTGAGCGGGTGCGGCCGCGCCGGTTGACGGCGCCGCGGCGGAAAGCGGAGGCGATCCAGCTTTGAGCGAGCTTCTTCGCGCGACGATCTTTCACACGCCGCGTAATCCTTTTCTGTCTGCTGATGGGCTCGAGGTGTTTTCCGACGGCGGGCTGGCCATCGAGGCGGGGCGCGTTTCTGGCTGCGGCGAGTTTGACGAGTTGCGGCGGCGCTTTCCGTCGGCGCAGGTGCGCGATTTGCGAGGCGGCTTTCTGCTTCCCGGATTCGTGGATACCCATGTTCATTATCCGCAGGTCCGTGTGCTGGGAGCGCTCGGCCATGAGCTTCTCGATTGGCTCAACCAAAGCGCGCTGCCGGAAGAGGTACGGATGCGTGACCGCGATCACGCGCGGTGCGTGGCCGGCGAGTTTCTGAGAGGGCTGGCTTCGCACGGTACAACAACCGCACTGGTTTTCGGAGCGCACTTCGCTTCGGCCATGGAGATCTTCTTCGAAGTAGCGGTGTCGTCGGGTTTGCGGATTATCAGCGGGTTAGTGGTTTCCGACCGGATGCTTTTGCCCGAACTGCACGTGTCGCCAGAGGAGGCTTACCAGCAAAATAGCGACCTGATCCGGCGTTATCATGGGCACGGCGTAAAGTACGCAGTAACGCCGCGATTTGCCTTGTCGGCATCCGAGGCGTTGCTTGAAGTGTGCCAGACGCTGATGCGGGAGCATCCGGGAGTTCGCTTCCAAACCCACATCAACGAGAATGCAAGCGAGATCGCAGAGGTCGCGAGGCTGTTTCCCTGGGCAGAAGATTATCTGGCAGTGTATGAGAAATTTGACCTGGTCAGCGACCGTTCCATGCTGGCGCACAACGTCCACACGACAGATAAGGCGCTGGCACGGCTGGGAGCACACAAAGCCTCGGTCGCGCATTGCCCTTCGAGCAATGCATCGCTGGGGAGCGGGCTGTTCCCCTTGCGACGGCACATCGCAGCGGGCGTTCGGGTGGCGCTCGGGACGGACGTGGGCGGGGGCACTGGATTCGGAATGTTGAAAGAAGGGCTGCAAGCGTACTTGTTGCAGCGGCTGTCTCCGGAGGGGCTCACGCTGACGCCGGCGCAGTTGCTGTACCTTGCGACGCGTGCCGGTGCGGAAGCACTGGGATTGGCCGAAGAGACTGGGGATTTTTCCGAAGGCTGTTCGGCGGATTTTGTGTATCTGCGTCCGCCCGAGCGAAGTCCGCTGGAGGCGGTGACAAAGAATGCGGAGAGTTCAGAGCGAGTGCTGGCCGCGCTCTTCACGCTCGCCGGTTCCGAGAGTGTGGTGGAGACGCGGGTGCGCGGCCAGCAAGTGTATCGCGCTGAGGAAACTCGCCCGTCATGACACTCGACGAAGTGAACGGTCTCGACCAGCAAGGATTTGTCACCGCGCTTGGCGGAATCTTCGAGCACTCGCCGTGGGTTGCGGAGCGAGCGTGGGCATCGCGTCCGTTTGCCACGGTGGCGGGACTGCATGAGACTATGGTGCGCGCCGTTGAACGAGCAAGTCTGGAGCAGCAGTTGACGCTGATTCGTGCCCACCCGGACCTGGGCGCGCGGGTGACTCCGAAGATGAGCGCGGCGTCGGCGGGCGAGCAGGCAGGGGCAGGGCTGGACCGGCTGACATCAGAAGAATTCGAGCGGTTGCAGGCGCTGAATTCGGCCTACCGCCAGAAATTTGGATTTCCGTTTATCTATGCGGTGAAGGGAAGCACGAAGCACGATGTTTTGCGCGCGCTCGAGCAGCGTTTACAGGCAAGCATGGAATTGGAACGCTCGACGGCGCTGGCACAGATCGGGCGCATTGCGCAGCTTCGTCTTGCGGATGTTATACAAGATCAGGAGACACGGTGAACTCATTCGCCAGCGGTTTCAAGCGAAATTATTACGGCAAGGGCGATGTGATCGTTTACCGTCTCCATCGGGATGGTAAGTGCCCGCAGGGCAAGTGTCCGGTGTTCGGAGCGAGCGTGCTCATGCTGGTCTATGGCGACGCCTTTTGGCCGACCTACACGACGGGCGATAATACCGGCCTGGTGGCGACCGATTCGATGAAGAATTTCATCCAGCGTGAGACCCTGAACTTCGACGGCTTCGACTTGGAGGAATATTGCCGGTTTCTCGCTCAGAAGTTTATTGACACATATCCTCAGACGGCGGGGATCCAGGTTTCTGCGAATGAGATTCCCTATACGGGAATTGCCGATGGCTCGGTTGCGTTCGCTCCGAGCGGGCGGGAGCGCGCAAAGGCACGAGTGGAATTGACCCAGGCGGGGATCGCGGAGCTGCGCAGCGGGATCGGCGGGTTTCGTTTATTGCGACTGGGCGGTAGCGCCTTTCATGGATTCGTTCGCGACCAGTACACTACGTTGCCCGACATCCTGGATCGGCCTCTGCATATGTGGCTGGACCTGGATTGGAGCTACACGAGTGTAGACTCAGGGTTCAGTGGCGGCGCGATTCCAGCTCGCGTGCGAAAGATGGTGCATGAAGTATTCCACGGCTTCGAATCGGGCAGTATCCAGCAGGTGATCTATCAACTGGGAACACGCATGCTGGCAGAGATTCCGGAGATTGCAGAAATCCATCTGGAGGCGAACAATCGCACCTGGGACACGGTGGCGGAAGCAGGCGAACACCTGGGCGTGTTTACCGACGCGCGGCCGCCGTATGGTTGTATAGGATTGACATTGCGGCGGTAAACCAGGCGTTGCTCTCATGGCACAACTATCCACTCACGTTCTCGACACCAGCCGCGGGCAGCCTGCGGCGAATCTGCGGATCGATCTGTATCGGGCAGGGCAGCTTCTGAAAACAACGACGACCAACGCCGATGGGCGCACCGCTGAGCCGCTGCTTTCGGGCGATCGCCTGCCGGCGGGAATATATGAACTCGTGTTTCATGCAGGAGAATATTTTCGCGGGCTCGGCGACGGGCTTGCTGATCCGCCGTTCCTCGACGAAGTGGTAGTCCGGTTCGGCATCGCAGATGAGACCGGACGCTATCATGTGCCGCTGCTTCTGTCACCGTATGGCTATAGCACCTATCGGGGCTCTTGAATGACGTCTGCGGCAGTCATCCAACGTTGTAAAGAGCTGGCTCGTTTTAGCGAGGACCCGGACCGCATTACGCGGCGGTTTCTGTCGCCTCCGATGCGAGACGTGCATCGGACGCTGGGTGAGTGGATGGAGCGGCTGGGGATGCATGTCCGTGTAGACGCCGCGGGCAATTTACGCGGCGAGTATGAAGGGCGCGACCGCAGCGCGGCGCGGCTGCTGATCGGTTCGCACGTGGATACCGTGCCTGACGCAGGAGCTTACGACGGCGTGCTGGGCGTGGTGCTGGGGATTGCGCTGATCGAGGCGCTGGCCAAACGCCGGTTTCGATTCGGCATCGAGATCGTAGCTTTTTCAGAAGAAGAGGGCGTGCGTTTTGGCGTTCCTTTTATAGGAAGCCGTGCACTCGCAGGTACGCTGGATGATGGTCTGCTGTCGGCGGGCGACGCCGAGGGAATTACGGTTGCGGAGGCGATTCGCAGATTTGGTCTGGATCCTGCCCGCGTGCCTGAGGCGGCGGTGGATCCACGTGGCGTACGCGGCTATCTGGAATTTCATATCGAGCAGGGGCCGGTCCTCGAAAGCCTGAATCTGGGGCTGGGGGTTGTGACCGCGATTGCCGGGCAGAGTCGCCTAGGAGTAACGTTTCGAGGGGCCGCCAATCACGCCGGAACGACGCCGATGCACTTGCGACGCGACGCTCTGGCGGCGGCCGCGCAGTGGATTTCGACGGTCGAAAAGGAAGCGCGTACGGTTGCGGGGCTGGTGGCGACGGTCGGGCAGATTGATGCCAAGCCCGGAGTGGGAAACGTGATCGCGGGCGAGGTGCGAACAAGCCTGGACGTGCGCCACGCGAGCGACGTTGAACGGCACGCGGTCGTTACCAAGATGCTGGCGCAGGCGGAGCAGATCGGGAAAGAACGCGGAATCACAGTGGAGGTGGAACACCGGCTCGATCAGGCGGCGACTGGCTGCGATGAAGGGCTCGTCAAGACGCTGGAGAGTGCGGTGTCATCAGCCGGGTTCGCGGTTCATCGCATGGTGAGCGGCGCGGGACACGATGCGATGGTGTTGGCCGGGCATGTGCCGGTGGCGATGTTGTTCCTGCGTTCGCCAAAGGGCGTAAGTCATCATCCGGATGAAGCGGTGCTGGAGGAGGATGTTGACGCAGCGTTGCAGGTCGGCTTGAATTTCCTGGCCCAATTGGAGGCGCAGGGTGGCTGACCTGGTAATTCGCGGCGGGCGTGTGATCACTCCAAAAGGATTTGTGTGTGCCGATATTGCAATTGAAGATGGCCTCTTTCAGGCGGTAGCGCCGGAGCTTCCGGGATGCGCGCAAGAGATTGACGCGCGTGGCTTGGTTGTATTTCCCGGGCTCCTCGATGTCCATCTGCATTTCAACGAGCCCGGGCGGACTGAATGGGAAGGCATCGCGACCGGCAGCCGCGCGCTGGCGGCGGGAGGCGGGACGCTTTTTTTCGATATGCCACTGAACTCTTCTCCGTGCACGCTCGACGGCGCGAGCTTCGACTTGAAGCGCGCAGCCATGGAACAATCGTCGGCGACGGACTTCGGGCTGTGGGGCGGGCTGACGCCGGAAAGTTTGGACACGCTCGATGAGATGGCCGAGCGCGGCGCGATCGGCTTCAAAGCGTTCATGTCAGATTCAGGGCTACCCGAGTTCGCGCGGGCGGACGATTTAACCTTATATAAGGGGATGCAGGTTGCTGCACGTTGGGGACTTCCAGTGGCGGTCCACGCCGAAAGTGAAGAGCTGACGCGGGGGCTGGCACAGAAGGCCCGTGCCAAAGGCGGATGCGGAGTGCGCGACTATCTGCAGTCACGGCCTGTGCTCGCCGAGCTGGAAGCGATTCAACGCGCGGCGCTGCTGGCGAAGGAGGCGGGTGCAAAATTGCACATCGTCCATGTGAGTTCGGGAAGCGGCGTCGTGCTGGCGCATCAACTGCGAGCGGCGGGGGCCGACGTGACCATTGAAACCTGCCCGCACTACTTGTTTTTCACCGAAGACGACATGGAGCGTCTCGGCGGAGTGGCGAAATGCGCTCCGCCGCTCAGGAGCGCCGATGAACGAGCGGAGTTGTGGTCGTCATTGCTGCGCGGCGAGGTGGATATCGTCGCGTCGGATCATTCGCCGGCAGAACCCCGCATGAAGCAAGACCAGGATTTCTTTCGCGTGTGGGGCGGCATTGCGGGAGTGCAATCCACGCTCAATGTGCTGCTTGAATCCGGCCATCATGAGCGCGGGCTTCCGCTCGAAACCATCGCCCAATTGACGGGGGCAGCCCCGGCGCGGCGGTTTGGAATTTCGAGCAAGGGCGAGATTCGCGCCGGATTAGATGCCGACTGCACGCTGGTCGCGACGCATGAGCCGTTTGTGCTCGAAGCGGAGCGGCTGTGCTCTCGCCACCGGGCGAGTCCTTATGTGGGAGCAACATTTCGCGGCATGGTCCGGCGGACGATTTTGAGAGGCAAGACGATATTTCAAGAGGGCGCGATGGCGGCGCCGGGCACAGGCAAGATGGTGCGCCCGCAAAGCGCGAGAGGAGAATAGTGCAGAGACTGGGACATACACGCAGTTCGCAAAAGGCCGATCACGCTTTGCTGACGCCGGATACTTTCGTACGCACGCCGTTGCCTGGGATGAAGAATGCGACGGCAATCATTCATGCGGCTCCGGCGATGGGCGCTGCCTTCACCGAATACACGGCTGAATTCGAACCAGGTGGGCACCTGGGGCCGACAGAGGGGCAGCGCTTCCTCTACGTGCTTGAAGGGGAGATCGAGGTCAGCGCGGGTCGAAAGAAGCAGCGGCTGTCGCGAGACGGATACGCATACTTGCCGGCGGATGGAAAGCATCACGTGCTGGCGGCTGCGCGTGCGCGTGCGGTCGTCATCGAGAAGCCGTATCTCAAATTGAAAGGGCGGGCTGCTCCGCAGGCGCTGTTCGGTAATGAGCGGATGGTAGTCGGCCAACCGCTCATGGGTGATGAGGCACTCGAGGTGCGCACGCTGCTGCCCGATGATTTCGCTTTCGATTTCGCGGTAAACACCATGATCTATCAGCCGGGCGCTGCGCTCGCAATGGTGGAAGCTCACATCATGGAGCACGGCCTGCTGATGCTCGAAGGCGGCGGCATCTACCGGCTGGGCGACTCTTGGTATCCGGTGGCGGCGGGCGATTTCATCTGGATGGCCCCCTATTGCCTGCAGTGGTTTGGTGCGTTGGGCAAGACGCCGGCCAGATACCTGATTTACAAAGATTGGAACCGTCATCCGCTTGCGGAATAGTTTTATGGATCTGAAAGCCAACCAGCAGCGAGTAATGAAGGAATTGGAACGGCTCGCGGAGTTTTCCGATGCTCCAGCGCCGGCGGTCACACGTGTGGTCTTTTCCCAAGCGGATCTGGAAGCACGGCGATTTGTGAAAGCCGAGTGCACCGCTGCCGGACTGGCGGTGCGGGAAGACGCGGTTGGGAACACGTTCGCGCGCTGGGCCGGCGCCGAGCCGGAGTTGCCGGCGGTCGGAACCGGATCGCACATTGATGCGATTCCGCACTCGGGGCGCTACGACGGAACTGTCGGCGTGTTGGGAGGGCTTGAAGCGGTCCGCGTGCTGCAGGAAACGGGGTTCCGTCCGCGGCGATCCATCGAGCTGGTGATGTTCACGTCGGAGGAACCAACGCGCTTCGGTATCGGATGTTTGGGGAGCCGGCTGCTGAGCGGAAGTCTCGACGCAAGCGCGGGCGAGCGCCTGAAAGATAGCGATGGACGGTCGCTCAACGAAGTACGGCAGGGCGCGGGCTTCGACGGTTCTCTCGCCGACGTCCGGCTGCCGCGCGGCCACTATCATGCTTTCATGGAGTTGCACATTGAGCAGGGCCTGCTGCTCGAGCGGAAGCAAATCCCGATCGGCGTGGTAACCGCGATTGCCGCACCGGCCAGCCTGCGCATCACTATCGAAGGCGAAGGCGGACACGCGGGTGCAGTGTTGATGTCCGACCGCCGGGACGCGTTTCTCGGGGCGTGCGAGATTGCCCTCGCCCTCGAAGCGGCGGCAAAAGCTACGGGAGCAATTGATACGGTAGCGACCACCGGGGTCTGCCAGGTTTTTCCCGGAGCCGTGAACAGTATTCCGAGCCGGGTGCAGTTGGCGGTGGATGTGCGGGATATCAACGAGGCGCGGCGAGACCATGTTCTTGGCTCACTGGCGCGAGCCTGCGAGAGGGTGGCGGCGGTGCGGGGATTGAAAATGGAGCGCGAGGTTTTGAACGCGGATGCTCCCGCGGTGTGCGATGCCATGGCGGTGGAAGCGCTGACTGCGGCGTGCGCAGAACAGGGGGCTGGGTTCGACAAGATGGTGAGCCGCGCCTACCACGATTCGCTATTCGTTTCGCGGATTGCGCCAGCCGCGATGTTGTTTATCCCCTGCCGCGCGGGGGTGAGCCACCGGCCGGATGAGTATGCGTCGCCCGAGGCGATTGCGCGCGGTGTTGGCGTGCTGGCTGCGGCCCTTCGACGGCTGGCAGGTTGAGGCGTTCTCGCCCAGATCGGTACCGCCGCAATTCACGGTTTCGAGCCTGAATCAGGAAGCGGGAGGCCGTACAGCTTCAGGAAAGACAATTTGTCCCAGTAACCTCGCTGAAACAGGATTTTGTCGTCCACGATGTGAAAGAAACCGCAGCCGCGCAGCCCTTTTGGGTCGCGCCACTCCAGGATTGCCCATTCTCCATCCTGAAAGATGTTTTCCACGATGCAGACCATGTTGGCTTTGGCGAAGCCTGCCTTGAACATCTCGTGAATGGCCTCGCGTCCTTCCACCGGCGATTCCGCCACCTGATGATTGATCGCACCTTCAGAATAAAATCCGGTGAGTGCGTCAACATCCGCCCGGTTGAATGCCTCCACCCATGCTTTGACAACGTCTTTCGGCTGCATGAAGAGACACTAGCCCACCTGTCTCTGGGTTGGCAACCATCTCGCCACCGCTGATAGAAAATCCAAATCCAGAACATTCGGCGAATCAGTAAATATGGGGATATGAATTGCCTGTGAAGTGGAATAAAATTGCCATCACTTTTTTTCGAGGGAGGTAAGGCCATGGTGTTCAGATACTTTGTTGCGTGTCTTCTAATCGCCTTTGCTCTAACCGGCGTTGTGTCTGCTCAAACTCAAATCACCACCGGGGTGATCCAGGGAACCGTGTTGGATCAGTCTGGCGCGCTTGTAGTTGGTGCAGATGTGGTGGCCAATAACCTGGCCACAAAGTCCGATACCACCCAGCAGACGGATGCAAGCGGCCGCTTTGTCTTCCTCGCATTGGCCCCCGGGCACTATTCTGTGACCGCTTCCAAGCCCGGTTTCTCCAAGGTCATTCAAAAAGACGTGGAACTGACCGTCGGCCAGGCCATCTCGCTCAAATTCACGCTTAAAGTTTCTGCCACCGGTGAGACCGTGGAGGTGACCGACACCCCAACCATCGAGGTCACCAAGGTGGAATCGAGCACCACGCTCAATGACACTACCGTCAGTCAGACACCCATTCTGGGAAGAAAATTTGAGGACCTGCTGACGCTGACTCCAGGAGTGAGTGTAGTGCAGGGACCGGACGGCGACGAGATAAGTTTTGCCGGCCAGCGCGGTATTTTCAACAACGTGAGCCTGGATGGTGGTGACTACAACAACGGCTTCTTTGGCGAACAGGTGGGCGGGCAGCGCGCCGCCATTGACATCACCCTGGACGCGGTCCAGGAATTTCAGGTAGTGGCCAGCGGCGCCAGCGCCGAATTCGGGCGCACCGCCGGTGGCGTGGTGAACGTGATTACCAAATCGGGCACTGACGATCTGCATGGCAGTATTTTCTACTTCCAGCGCCTGCAGGCCCTCACCGCCAACACATCCGATGGCAAACCGCTCAAGGACTTTCGTCGCGAGCAATTCGGCGCGACCATAGGCGGCCCCATTGTGAAGACCAAGATGTTTTTCTTCGGGGCTGCCGAACAGATACTGGAAAACCTCACGCGTCCCAACCTGAGTGCTGCCGTCGGGCCCACGGCCTGTCCGGTGGCGGCGCCGACCATCACCGCCAACGCGGCCCTGATCAGCACGAATACCGAGTGCCAGCGGCTGGCCCTGCTCAACTTCTTCCAGAGCAGCCGCAGCCAGGCCGAGGGGCTGCCCATTAAACATCCGGTTCGCAATACCGCAGTGCTCGCCAAATACGATTGGACGGTGAATGCCGCCAACAAGCTGAGCGTGTCCTATAACTTTGATCGGTCAAAAAATAGGAACCAGACTTTTGATGTCCCTACTTATGGAGATTCCGCCAACGGCATCGAGGGTCCTTCCAAGATCAATTCCGTCAATTTCAATATCTTCACCACGGTGTCGGCAAAGCAGGTCAACGAAGGCCATTTCGGTTTTTCTCGGGAAGACCGGCCGCGCTCCGGGGTGGCCTCCAACGTGCCCGCTGATACTGCCATGGGGTTTGCCACAACCTTCCGGTTTGGAGACCCTTTTTTTCTCGAGCCCAAGGTGGATGAAGTGTTCAAGCGTTTTCAGATGCGCGACAATTTCTCCATCCTTGCGGGCAAGCACACCATTAAGTTCGGGGGCGAATGGCTGCACAGCAACAATGCCCAGGTATTCCGCGGATTCTTCACTGGCCGCTATATCTTCGATTCGGTGGTGGGCTTTCTGCATTACGCTTCACCGGCAAGCACAGGTCCGGGCTTTGGCCCGGCCGCGGCTGAGTGTCCTGACGGAACGTTCGTCACCGGGGTGGGAGGTGCATGCACGTCCAGCCCGCTGCTCCTGTATCTCCAGCATGCAGGCACCAACGGAACGACCACCGATGCCGCCGGCGCTTCCGACATCGACAATGAAAACTACGCTGTCTTTCTTCAGGATAAGTGGCAGATCCTGCCCAACCTGACCCTGGATTACGGCTTGCGCTGGGAGGCGCAGATCTTCCCCGATCCGGTCATCGCTCCGGGGAAGACGGCATACGGTGTGAACTTGAGCGATCCCAGATTTCCATCTACGGGAAAGATTCCCAACGCTACCAAAATGTTTCAGCCCCGGTTGGGTCTGGCCTGGGACATCCTCAACAACGGCAAGTCTGTGATCCGCGCCAACTGGGGAATCTACAACGCGCAGCAGAACATGCTCACGCAGGTCGGCGCCATAACCACCAATGGAGTGCAGCAGCAAACTTTGTTCTCGGGCGATGTGCCGGGCGGCTTCGTCGGTGCCACCGGCTTCGATACGCCGGGCCCCACCTGGCCCAATCCTATTACTCCTGCCGCACTGCCACCGGGAACGTTTCCATTCCAGCCGGGGGTCACGGTGTTTGACAGGCACTACAAGAATCCGCGCATCTACACTGCCAATTTCGGCTTCTCCCAGGAACTAGCTCCCAACTGGGAGGGATATCTTGATCTGACCTGGTCCAAAGGCGTGTATCTCACCCGGTTTGTGGATCCCAATACCGGTTCCACGGTGACGACGCCGCTCAACGGTGACACGGTGACTTACAGCGGCGCCGCGCCGTTCCCCAACCTGGGATCGATCACCGACACGCAGAGCACGGCCCATTCGCTCTATCGCGGCATGACGGTGGGAGTGCGCAAGCGCTTCAGCCGTAACTTCCAGATGGAAGCCAACTACGTGCTCTCGGAAGACCTGGATGACGACTCCAATGAACGTGATCCGTTCACCTTCCGCTATTTCAACCGCTTCAACTTCCGCAAAGATTATTCGTTCTCTGACCGCGACAGCCGTCACAAATTTAATCTTTACACTTTTGTCAAGCTACCGGCGGGCGTCAACTTCAGCGGAAGAATCCAGGCGCACACGGCACAACCGATTACCGACAATCCTTTAGGCACAGGCACCGGGCCGGCGTGCAGTTCCAACAACTCCATCACCCGGGTGGTCAACGGCATTGATTGCGGCCGTAACCACCTGCGCAAAGACAATGGCTTCTTCACCTTTGACTGGCGGGCAGACCGGCCCTTCCACTTCGGAGAACGTTATGCCCTGATTCCCATGGTGGAGATGTTCAACAGCTTCAACAACAAGAACAACATCAATCCGCTGGTGACGCCGGGACTGTTCAATTTTGATGGTTTCCTTCGTCAGGGCGTGGGCGATCCGCTGCAAGCACAACTGGCGCTGAAATTTACCTTCTGAGTTGAGGATTTTCATCCTGAGGGCCGGCTTTTCCGGCCCTCAGCCTGATTTTCCCGGTTAGAGTAGTGCCCCCACCCCCATTACTCAGTAGTGGACGCTGCTCTAAATCCTTAGTAATCAATTTCTTACGCGTGAGGACCAAGTAGTCTAAAAACGGCTCCAGGTTACAAAGCAGCAATACAGTACTCAGAAAAAGCAACCGCAAAAACCTCGCCGCAGATCAACGCAGATTTTTGGAAGATTGTAGGCGCCCCCCACCCCACTTGCTAGCAGGCCGTTGAAGGGCCCCAAATCGACGTCTGACCCGTCATTACTTGCGAAAATCAATCCGGAGCAGGGGACTTGCTGCTTTAGACCCAGTCCTCAGTCCTTAGTCCTCAGAATCTGATTGGAATTTCTCCCGATCTAATCTGTCAGCCATGTGCCCGGTCTTTGCCCGTTTTTACCGCTTCCGCACCCTACACTTGCTGGCTAGTGATTTGAGCCTCTCAGATCGCGTCTGCCCCTCGTCATTACTGGCGAAAATCAATCCGTGGCAGGGGACTAGCTGACGTAGCAGTCCTCAGAATCCCGAGTCGCACCAAATTTTCAAAGAGCTAAAGGGCCTGAACCCCGGCATTCTTTGAATGCCTTAACGTAAACACACGTCTGGCACAATGATGGCATACAGTCCCTCAGGAATGAGCTTTTTGATATCAGAGTGATACCGTTTTCAATTGAGACCGGGGGCCTGACACTGCAAGGGCAGCGCGTACCGACATCCCCATCATAAGGTACGGTTCCGCTACCGAGCACCTCTTTCCCGAAACAGAACTTGTGCCGAAATAGGAATATCGCTTAGAGGGACGTTTTTGCTGTTACTCCGCGCCCGCCGCAGATTCGGCTCCAAGAGCGTAGCCCATCCTAATAGCTGAACGGTTGCCCACCAGATTGGCGTACTAAAAGAGGGATGCCAAGATGAGACTTCAGGGCTTTTTCGCTCTGCCACAAAGGCAGAAGTGGATAAGAAATATTTTCAGCACTGAAATGCAAGTAGGTTACAATGACCAGCCAATTCAACAAATGGATCTCCGCAAGCTGCCTGCGCAAGAACTTTTGCAGCTTTGTCTCCAATCAGGAGACCAGGCTACGTGGCTGGAGTTTGTGCGCCGCTTCCAGCCGCTCATAACATGCGTAATCATCAAAAGCATTCGCCGCTGGAGCAACCCCGCGCCGGCCCTTGTGGATGACCTTGTCCAAGACACTTATCTTAAGCTGTGCGCCAACAACTTTCGGGCTTTGCGCGAATTTGACTGTCAGCATGAACACGCGTTGTTTGGGTTTTTGAAAGTTGTAGCTTCCAACGTCGTACAAGATCACTTCCGCAGTTCCTACAGCCAAAAGCGCGGCAGTGGCAAAGAAGAGGAAGAACTTGACCAGATTCAAATCGTCGCACCTTCCAGCAGCAGCTTCTCTGAAAGCGCGGACAGGAATATTCTCATCGGGGAAATCAAGCAATGCCTGGAGACACACGCAGCCGAACCAAACTTTACGCGCGATTACGCGATCTTCTGGCTTTACTACCAGCAGGGACTCACGGCCAAAGCCATTTCCAAACTTCCCACGATCGGCTTGAGCGTAAAGGGTGTAGAGAGCACGCTACTACGCCTGACCCGGCTGGTGAAGGAAAAGATGAATGACAGACCGGGGCGAACAACAGCTTCCGGCCGAACACCGGCTGCAAGCCGATCCGGGATTTCCGGCGCTTGAGGGTCCGGCGCCTGAAGGTATGACCGGCTGGCTTACGTTTATAGAAAGGAGTAGTGGGCGAGGTGGAGCAGCAATCGTTACACTTGAGCGATGCTCAAATCGAGCAGTACGGCAACACGTCTAGCGCTACAGGAGCGGAAGCCGGCCAGCAGATTGAGACCCACCTTGCTGACTGTCCAGCTTGCTGCCATCGCCTGCTGGTGTCGCAACGCGTCCGCTTCGCTCTCATGGGGGATTCTCCCGTGAATACCGCATCGTTCCCAGATCGCCGTGGCCCGCATTGCCCGAGCGAAGATGATCTGCGCAATCTAGCTGCCGGCCTTTACCCACCTGATCAAGCCACCAAACTCACCGAGCACGCCGCTCAATGCGACCACTGCGGAGCTTTGCTCCGGATGTATTCGGAAGATTTTTCTGAAGAACTGGGCAAAGAAGATGAAGCAGTGCTGGGAGAGCTGAAGAGTTCGTCAGCAGGATGGCAAAAGAAGCTGGTTTCACAAATATTTACCAGCTCAGGAACGGCCCCAGAGAAATCTGCAAAGAGGTCTTCCTTTTGGCGGTGGGTACTTGTTCCCACGGCTGCCACGGTTTGCGCGGCGGTCGCCTTTGCGGTCTGGTACTCGCAACGGGAAACACCGGAAAAAGTAGAGAAGCTGCTTGCCCAGGCGTATACGGAGCAGCGCACGATAGAGATGCGCTTCCCGGGCGCAGCTTGGGCTCCGGTGCGCGTGATCCGAGGCGAAGAAGATTCCAGATTTTCAAAGCCGGCTCCACTGTTAGACGCCGAGGGGATTATTCGGCACAAGCAAGCCGCAGATCCAAATGATGCCGAATGGTTAAGGGCCAAGGCTGAAGCAGATATACTCGACCGCAACCCGGAGCCGGCAATTGCCGGTCTCAACCAAGCTCTCGCATCTCGTCCTGCATCAGTGCCGCTGATGCTCGATTTGTCAATCGCTTACGTTCAGCAGGCACAGAGTTCTCATGATCGGCAGAATTACGCCAAAGCAATCGAGCTTCTTACCAAGATCACGCGAAATGATCCAGGAAATAGAGAAGCCATATTCAATCTCGCCTTGACTTACACTCGCTCGGAAATGTGGGACCAGGCGGCAGCGACCTGGGAAGCCTACCTGCGACTCGATCCTGAGGGGCCGTGGGCCCAGGAAGCAAAGCAGAACCTTGATTTGGCCAAGTCAAAGTTGAAAGCCAGCCTGCAAGGCCCTCCTGAAGCTTCAATGGACGCTGGCACGTTCCTTCGGCTGTCTGACGCAGAAGTGAATTTCAATTCGGAACGATATCAGGATATGGCGTTATTGCATTGGCTCGCGCCAGCTATGGCCGATCCCCACAATGAAGAGCATCGCGCAATCTCGCGGTTGGCAGGAGTCATGTCGCACAACCATTCTGATTTGTGGCTCCAAGATTTTCTCGGCTCCCCAACGACTCGTGATTCCTCTGGAGCACGGGCCCTCAGTGCTGCTTTCACGGCAAATACCAAGGGACACTACGCCGAAGCCATCAAACAATCTCACCTAGCCGAAGAGCTCTTTCATAGCCAACACGATTTCCCGGGTGAATTACGCGCTCGTTATGAATCCGTGTACGCCAGTCAGCGGTTCTTGCATGGAAAGGAGTGCCTTGTTCGCGCTGATCCGCTCGAAACGGCCGTGGCCGCGACTACCTATCATTGGTTGCAGTCGCAAGTCGCCTTGGAGCGAGCTATCTGTTTGAACTTTACCAGCAATCTATCGGCGGTCAGTTCAGAGTTATCCTCCAGTCTCAATACCGCAAAGAGATTTCATTTCCCTATTCTGGCTCTGCGAAATATCGGCATTTCTCAAGGCTTGGAGATTCAGCAAGGCAAATACGATGCAGCTTGGGAAGCAGGACTTCAAGGCCTAGGTGACTACTGGACAGGTCCGCCCTCGGGTCAGAGGGTATATCAGTTCTATGTCGGCTTGGCACTGAGCGCTGAACACAGGGAGCTTTGGTCTGCAGCGGAGGTTCTGCTACGCCACGCAATAAACATTCTGACAGAGGAAGATTCGATTCAGCGCGGGGCAGCGCTGCTCGAATTGGCAAAAATCCTAATTGCCGAAAAGCAAGACTCCACCGCAGAGGATGAACTGATTGAGGCGAACCGGTTATTCGATCGTGAGCCCGGGGAACCCACGGCACGTAGCTACCTCCTGGCCGGCAAGATCGGGCTGGCCGAGCTCCAGTTCAAGCGTGGCAGGCCGGCGGAAGCACTTTCCACGCTTGAACCGGTACAAGAACTGTTGTCAGAAACAGATGGCTACTTTGTATCTCTCCGCTATTATCAGTTGTTCGGCAACATCAGCCTTCAGCTCAAGCAGCTTGATCGAGCGTCGGAAGCATATAAGTCAGCCGTTGTCATTGTCGAGAAATCGCTTGGTGGGATTAAGAATGACAGTGACCGGCTTCAATGGATGCAGGCTGCAGACGACGCCTATCGCGGCCTAGTACGAGTACTGATCGAGGAGCGCAATCAAGCGGATTCTTTGAGACTCTGGGAGTGGCAGGAGAGCCGCCCATCTCAGGAAAGCACGGTTTCTGCAACCCATCTTGTGAAAGACGGCAGGATCAGTTGGCCAAGGATTTGGGCGAGTGCTGCAGGAGTTTCCTGGCATGAAGGCAACGCTGTTCGCATTATTTATGCCGTTTTCAATGACGGGATACAGATCTGGACGATCAGCAGCGACAAGCTCACAACGGCCTGGGTGCCAACAACAAGAGTGCAGTTGGAGAAGATGATCCAACAGTTCTCGCAAGGCTGCGCGCGGCCCGATTCTCCTCTGGCCGAGGTGCAGCAACAGGGGCAAGACTTGTTCAGCTTGCTCCTGCAACCTGTGATCGATGAGCTGCCTGCGGGTTCGGTGGTTGCCGTTGAACTGGATCGTTCTTTGGCAGGGCTTCCAGTGGAGGCGTTGCGCAGTCCGGCGGGGTGGTATTTTGCCGAGAGATACCCCGTGATTTATTCGCCGGGGGTTGTCCGTGAAAAACACCTTCGCAATCCAGAACCAGTCAACGCGAGCAGATCGTTTTTGCTGGCCGATGCGTCAGAGGGTAGCGGCGGGAGCTATCTACCCGGCAGTGAACTTGAGCGGGAAACCATTTCACGACTCTTTCCGAGGAAAAAGATCATTGGCTCCGAGGCAGGCTTGGCCGAGACGCAGACACTTCTGGCTAAGAGCGACATCTTTGGCTTTATTGGCCATGGTGAACGTAACGGTACTGGTACGGCTTTGCGTGTCAACCCCGGCCTGCTCCTCAGGACGGAGGACTTCTCCCCACTGATTTTGCAGCGTCTTCAGATGGCAGTGTTGGCCGCCTGTGCTACTGGTTTAGGCGGAGAGAACGGCCTGCTCGACAACCGAAACCTGGTACACGCTTTTCTGGCCGGCGATGTCCCAAGCGTGATCGCGAGCAACTGGAACGTGGATTCCGTTGCGACAGCCAAGCTAATGAAGGCCTTCTACCTGCACTTCGCTCGGGGCGAATCTGCCGCTATGGCGCTGTTTGCTGCCCGGACCGAGATTCTTAAGGTTCGGACTCATCCCTATTTTTGGGCTGCTTTCAATCTCATTGGAAAAACAAGCTAGCCAAATTGGATTTTCTTGCAGGGAAAAGGTCGACAATTTCGTTCAATTCAACGGAGGATCTTAAATGAATAGACGTGACGTAGTGAAGGGTATAGCAACGTTGGCTCTCGCTGGTACTGCTGCTCCAGGGTTACCCCTTTGCAATCCTGGAGCAAGCTGTAGTCCAGCCAACAATTCCCTATTGGTCTGGCTGGAAGGGCCGTTCGCGGTGGTGTTCAACGGAAACCCGGTTACTGACGTTACGGCGTTTAGTCCGATTGAGGCAGAACACGATCTCGTAGTAATGCGTAAGACTTTGAGCAGCTACCCAAAAAGGCACCATTTCGATTTGGATGGGCCAGGGCTTAACACGCTCCCACCCGCTTGTATAAGTCCGGATTTCAAACCCTTTTCAAGCGACCACCTGGGCTTGCTCTGCGATCCTGAGATAGATTCTTTTGTCAGAATTTCACTGCCTTGCCCCAAGAATATTTGGACCAGCAAACTGCTATCCGGAACTCTAGGAAGTAACACTGTGTGTATCCCGCAAGATCACGTCTTGGAATACGAGATCAAAGACCCGGGACAGGCGACGGTACTTTGGGACGAAGAAGCTAAAAAGGTCTTGTTGCCGGACCAAAAGAATGTGTTCCACATTGAGGTGGGGTTGCCCAATCCGCCGCGCGATAAAACGGGCGAGCATGCTATGCACTTTCACAACTATTCCCTCCTTAAATGCTTTTCTTCCGCACAACCAACGCTCACTGCTATCGGCGGAAGCTGCACATGCGCACCAAATATACCGCCTGAGATTGACCAAAGACTCAATCACAGGTCATCGACTTTGGAATGCAAGACCGGAGGCCTAATCGGCGGAAACCCTTAAATAATTCCCAAAACACAAGTCTGAGAGTTTTCATTCTGCTTCGCTCCAGGAGAGGACTATGACCGTGTTGGCGGCACCGAAATTTCTTCATCTACGTCTTGAGGGCCCCTTTGCAGTAGTTATTCAACGCGGTAAGTCTTATAGAATCTGTGCATTCACCGCGCTTGATGCAACCCATCACTTTCTGATAAATGACCAGGAGATCAAATATAAAATTACCGACTCTTATCATTTCGATCTGGGAGGCAAAGGCATCAAGGAATATTCCAAAGCTCCGGCTTTTGACTGGTCTAACAAACCAACGAATACATGGAAGTATGATGACCGAGACTACTTCATCACGTTAGATTTACCTTGTCCCTTGCAAATTATGCAGGATCGCACGGCGAGAGTGAAATTTGCCGATGAATCGTCAGGGCTGATGCCGCTCAACCATATCCTGGTGTACGAGATTAGTGACTTCAAGCAAATAGAAGTCAACTGCAGGGAACTTGGCTCCCAGAGCATTATGGCAGATGGCATTTTTCGGCTTGAACTTGGGTTGACCCCTGGTAGTAATATGACGATACCTCATGCTATCCACTTCTATAATGATCTACTGAAGAACTTCTTTCCAGACCTCTACAAAGATAAAAGCTGTCTCCTCAAGAGCATTGATAAGACGGAGTACTCTCTGGTGACAACGACGCTTGAGTGCAAGAACGGTGGCATAATCGGCCAATCTTGACAACCCCTACGGCTTATCCATCATTTCCAGTGTCTTCTGGACATCCCTAGATGAGCATTCCAAGAAACAGAACCTCTCACGAGGCGCAAGCAATTTCTCTCATTAATTGTTGCTGGCCGCCCTCTCTTCGCACACCCGTTATTTTTTTGGTCTTCATCATCACAGCAAAAAGGGATTTCACTTGGCGCCACGTTCTAGCATGCAGGACTTCAAATCAGCTTAGGAGTGGATCATGCGCCGCTACAGTTTCATGTTGTTATGCTTCGTTGTACTCACCACGTGTCTCCCCACCCAAGCCCAGAAAATTGCTGCGGCAAAAGCCGCCAAGGGAAGCGGAGACATGGCACCTAACCACATTGTCAAAGTCGACATGCCGTTCACTGATCAAATGGCTGATCAGGCCGGGCTCGATAAAAATAAGCCGCAATTGAGTTCCGATGGCGTGCAAGGTAGTGGAGGGCTTGCTTCTACAGAGTGTCTACTGGCGGAAACGATTGCCAATGAGACGTTTGACAACCGGGATCATGACCAAACAATCAAGGACAAAGATATCGAGCGCTTTTGCGAAAAGGCAGTTGCAAGTGATACCCAAGGCATGCGGGAGACGGTTCGATCTGCTCTTGATGAGCATACGAGTACCGAACTCAACGCACCAATTGAAGATGTCGTGATTCACCTTGTGCGTTGGGACGATGCTGCTTCTCCACAGGGGGCCTGGTACCACTACCACCGAAGTGAGGGTGGCTGGAGCGGCCGCGTCCTGGGCTCTCCTGACCCAGTGTCAGAGCTGAATGAGATTTTGGGAACAAAGAATGTCGCCTTTCTGGCCATCCATCTGAACATTGATGATAGCTGCAAGATCCAGTACAAGATTGAGGCGAAGCACACCACACCGCTTAATCAACAAGACACCTTGCTGCTCATTCAGACTGCGGTTGCCCTTTTGTCTAAGTCTGGTGCCGGGGGAGCGAACCCTCAGTCAAATGGCAAACTAGCGCAGGCCTTAGATGGAACCGCAACAGGGCTCATAATCCATTCAATCGCCCCGAACCCAACACCTACGCCCACGCCGACTCCAAGCCCGACAATCGGGGTTTGGGGTGGTACGCTTATCCTTTCGTTGCCCGATTTGCCGGCATCGGTCACTTTCTCTGGGGCGCTGCAGGGTAAAGTGCAGGCAGACGCAGGTGGTCATCTAGTAAGGTCAGGATTCTCCGTCAGCAACACATGTGCCACTGCCACCGCTGGGGTCGCCGCTTCAGGAACAACGGATGCAAACACGGGAAATAGCGGCCCCGGTGCAATACCCAGCAGCGATCCTATGGTGCAGAACGGGAAGCCGCATTTCTTGCTCGCAGACCTTAGTTCCATTGTTGAGGACAAAGCAGATAAGAAAAATACTGCGCCGGCCAACAACGGAGCAACCGCTCCATCCACGGGAACAGCCGACAGTCCTACGTTCACCGCAACCGTCCTCAACGAAGGGCTGCACCACTGGGATGTGAGCATCGGCATGCCGGTTACAAGCTATAAGGATTACCAATATCAATCGGATTCGCAATTGGTTGTTCCCAAGAAGGCTTCAGACGTGAAGCCCTATGCGCTGTTGGATTTGTATCCGTTGGCTGCCGATCTGCAGTTGGCAACACAAAAAACCAGGTTTTCTTTCACACCGCCCAAATTCTCATTTGGCATTCCCATCGGCAACCAGCCATTTAACAGCCCTTTCTTCGGCGTCGGGTTCGGCGTCCTGTCAAAGTGGATTCGTTTTTCCCCAGCCGTGGGGATACGGTATCAAAAAGAATTCCGCACACGGACGCTCGCTCTGGGAGCGACGGCGAGCCCTGGCCAACTCAAGCTTGATCAGTACAGCAAAAGAGTGGCCAAGCTCCAGGTGATGGTGACTTTTTCCGTGAATGACGCGCGTAAGGTCCTTGGACTCGCCAAGTAATATGGCAGAGTCCCGTTCTGATTGCGAAGCGGGGAGTAGAGGATCCTCACTTCGCGTCAAACGGTTTCGGAGATAAAACTCACGTTTGACCTATAGCAATCCCAGAGTTGGTGTATCCGCGCCCGCACCGGGCCTAAAGCCCATTTGTTTACACTTCAACGCGGGCCTTGAAGGCCCGCTCTGCCACGGTAGCGGATACAGTAATTGTGGAAGCGCTATAACTGTTGAGTTCAAGATCGTCTGGCACGATCGTAGATCCCGCAGACCGCCTTGGTACTGGAATTGCGTCCATGTACAGGGAAACGCGCAGGATATTCACCAACTACTGACCGCAACTATCCTCTCCTGAACTGGAGCGCTGGCCGCTGCTGCCGGAACCAGAGTCCTATGCCTGCCAGGCAGTAGAGTCCTATCGCGACGAGTAGCAGCGCGCGCATGCCAAACAGCAGAGAAAGATTCTCCAATAATCCTCCTGCCACCGCGCCCAGCATGTTCGCTCCCAGAGCGGCACTGGGGGATTCAGCCTCGCGGAACTCCAAAGCAAAGAGTATTCCTGCGAAGAAAATCGGGATAGCAAAGACGGCCGTTGCGACCGCTCCCGCGGTTGCCGGGGATCCCGGAATCCGATTCAACGGCAGCAAGTAGGCCATCGCGAGGCCGGCCAGCAGGGCCGCGAAAATCCAGAAGCGTGGCAGCGATGCGCGGGTGCGTTCGACTACCATGTTGGCCAGCAACAGGGCAGACAGCAGGGCAGAGATCACAATGCCGTTCACTTGCCAGGTAGTCCCAAAAAAGAGGGCCAGCCGGCTAATCACCTGGGTTTCCAGCAGCAGGAAGCCGGCGCCCATGCTGAAGAAGAATAACGATGGCACCTGGCGACGTACTTCCGGAATCTGTGCGTAGAGGCCGAGCGAAACCAGAACTACCAGCACACCCAGAGAATAGTAAAGGCGCGGGATCCAATGGCCTTCGTGATAGAGATACGGCCAGTCGTCGGTTGTAATCGCGATCTGACCTTTATCTGGTGACACCACGTTCTTACGCACGAACTCCGCGAGCCGGGGATCGGCCGCAAGTGCATCTTCCACGCGGCTTGAGGGAGAGATCACGAAGCAGGTTGCGGTCGCGCCGTAACTGGAATCCGCATAGAACACCAGCGGAGGCTTGCCGAAGGTTTGCCGCAGCATTTCGGCCAGGCGAACGGCCATCCACGGGTGATCAACGTGAAACTTCACGAACAGGACGCCCTCGGGATTCAAATGCCGGCTGGCTTCGCGGAACGACTCTTCCGTGTATACAAAATTATCGATCCGCATATTTGAATAGTCGGAAAACTCGGTATGAGAATCCAGCAGCCCAAACAAGATCAGGTCATAGCGCCGCGCACTGCGCTTGAGGAACGCCCGCGCATCGGTTAGATGGACCGTTACCCGGGGCGAATCGTAGGGCCTCTCCGGATGCTCGCGTTTGCCCAAAGCGAGGATAGCAGGATCAATCTCAACCGCATCCACGGAGCGGCTGTCGTGACGTAGCGCTGCGGCAACATCATTGCCCGTTCCTGATCCTACAATCATTGTACTGGGCGAGAGCATGGCAAATCGGAAGGGCAGATTATAAGGATTCTCTTCCACAGCTTCTTTGACCAGCCCCGGGTGACGCGCCAGGAATGAAGGGGAGAGATCGACAATGTATTGATAGCCGGCATGGTTCACCCACACCTCGCCTCCCCAAAAATCTCCGTTGGAAGCGTAGTGCCGCGTGTATTGCACCTGCTGATAGGGTGTCCACATGGCGTAGCTCTCCGGGGTGGAAGGGTCATGCAACAGCAGCGCCAGAGGAACCAGCAGGCTCGCGACCACGAGTTGGCCGCGCCGCGTAGCTTGCAGAAACGCGAAGCCCAGCAGCACCGCACCCAGCCAAAAAGAAGGTGGCAGCATCAGGCGGCTGACGCCTAAAAAGGCCAGGATGCCGGCAAGGCTGCCCATCAGGTTCCAGGAATATGCCGACAGGGTGCTCGGTGCCCGGTCCATCTGCCGGCTCACGGTCTGCCCCAGAGGAACAAAGATCCACACTATCAGCAGGAACAGGGATGTGGCCATGAGCGCTCCACCCGCGAAGCGCACCCAATGCCAGGAACTTCCTGTAGCCCAGATTTCTAAATCGGCGGCGGCACCCAGGCTCTGCGAGAGCCCCTCCAGCCATTTTCCATTTTGGATCGGCAGACGGACCACCAGAAGTAACCCGAGGAACGCTGCAATACCAGCAAGCCAACGCGGAGCCTGGCGGGCCAGAGCGCATCCCAGGCCAAAGCCTACAAAGCAGAGCAAGAGCGCGAGGTTCTTGAAATAGGCAAAAGCCCGGACTTCTACCGCGATCCAACGAATGAATGCCAGTTCGGCAAAAAGCGTGAGAAAGCTGGCAAGCAGAAGGTGGGTAAGATTCCAGCCTTCGAAGCCGGCGGCTGCCGCATCGAAGAACGGGCGGCCACGCCGCCTGGCCCAGAAGAGCGCGATGCCAAATCCGGCCAAGGTTGCAGCGGCCACAAGAAACGTGAGGACTCGTGGGTTCATTAAGCAGGCTTTAGTGGTTTTGATTTCGAAACAAAGACAGAATAACAATACCTGTGCGGTTTGAATCGGTGCAACAATTTTTCGTTGTTGAGCCGGCGAAAAACCCTTAAGTCCAAACAACAACGCTTGTACCGAGGTGTCTTGAATCTTATACTTCTTCCCAATGGCTTGGCTGCAAAGAGTGTTGACAGTGGACTGTGCGTCAGCAGCTTGCCGTTTTCAAACGCCAGAACAAACAGCTTTCGTCTCAAATGTGCCGGATCGATTCTTCTGGATTGCTTTCCGAAAACTGTCGGCAGCCTGGAGAGAGTGCTTGGAACAGAGCATAGTTGGCGTGTCCAGTTTTCCAGGCACTATTTCGAGCGAGTTCACACTACCAAATAGCAAATGTAACTTTTTGTCCCGCGAGGTCATCACATGCACATCTTGCGACTCTTGGACAGGCGAATCAACCAATTCATCCGGCGAAGCCTGCTAGGAATGCTGGCGGGAGCAATTGCCAGCGTGTTTCTGGCATTCACGCTTGGCTATCCACGATGGAGCATCCTGTTGGGCGTCGTAGTAGGTGCGGCATATGCCGCGAGTTTACGTCCCACATCTGGCGCCTATGTAGATAACCTCATGGCAGCCGGTGCGCTCGGCGTGCCGCTCTGGGGGTTGCTCAGCATGATCGCGTTCCCATTGCTTTCCGGTCGGATGCCGGAGTGGAGCCCGGAGCAGATGCAAGAACATTTTCCAGCTCTTGTCGGCTGGGTGCTGTACGGCGCGTCGCTTGGCCTCTTCACCCAGGCTTTGAGCGACGTGGCTGAGCGCGTGCTCGGCCCAGAGCCCTTACCTGCGTCGCAGGCTCAGCCGGTGATGAAGCGGATCGTTATCCTGGGCGGTGGATTCGCCGGCATGAAGACGGCGGAGTGTTTGGAAGAGCAACTCCGTGCCAACCCTTCGGCTTCCATCACACTGGTGAGCGACACGAACGCGCTTCTCTTTACCCCCATGCTCGCTGAGGTGGCCGGGAGCACTCTTGAACCAAGCCACATCAGCACGCCTTTGCGCAGCGGCCTGCACCGCACGGAATTCATCCGGGGCCGCGTAACTGCGATTGATCTTGAACGTCGCCGAGTGGTCCTGGCGGGGCCGGCTTCCGATTCTCCAGCGGGAAATCTCGAAGTAGCGTACGACCATCTTGTCCTGGCGCTTGGCTCGGTCTCGAACTATTTGGGAATGTCGAACGTCGAGAAGCTGGCCTTCAACTTTAAGAGCCTGCTCGACGCCATACGCATCCGCAATCACGTTATCGAGATGTTCGAGCGGGCCGATCGCGAGCCCGAGAAATCGCAGCGGGCTCGTCTGCTCACCTTCGTAATCGCCGGCGGCGGATTCGCAGGCGTCGAACTTGCCGGAGCCCTCAACGACTTCGCCCGCGGGATTTTGGCCGATTATCCCAACCTGAATCCAAGCGAGTTGAACATTGTGCTGGTACATGCACGGGACCGAATCTTGCCGGAACTGAGTGAGTCGCTGGCAAAATACGCACAGGAAAAGATGGAAGTGCGGGGTGTAAGATTTCGCTTGAATGTCCGTCTGAGTGACGCTCAGCCTGGCGTAGTGGTCCTCAGTGACGGAGAGATTCACGCCCACACCCTGGTATGGACAGCCGGGACGGCCCCCAATCCACTGTTCAAGTCGATCCCATTCGAGACGGATAAGCGTGGGGCTGTCAAAGTTGATTCTACGCTGGCAGTTCCAGGTCACAAGTGTGTGTGGGCCCTTGGCGATTGCGCCGCGGTCGCCGATGCGAAAACCGGCAAACGATGTCCTCCGACCGCACAGTTTGCCATCAGGGAAGCAGGTACTGTAGCTGGAAATATCGCCAGTCAATTGAGTGGAAAGTCTGCAAAGAATTTTCATTTTGATTCACTTGGAGCATTGTGCGTCGTCGGCCATCAGACGGCCTGCGCGGAGTTGACGGTCCCGTTTACCCGGACCAAATCAATTCGTTTCTCGGGACTGCTGGCGTGGCTGATGTGGCGAGGAATCTATCTCGCGAAGCTGCCGGGGCTGGAGCGGAAGATTCGAGTGCTGATGGATTGGACAATCGAGCTTTTCTTTCCCCGAGACATCGTCCAGACAATAGATTTGCAGTAGGAGCTCTTAACATGTCCTCATCAGCATCTTCATCTACGGTGCCTGTGCCGGCGGCCGCGAAGCACCCGGTCTGGGTTGGACCGCTGCTCGGCCTTTTGGCGGGCGCGCTGGGCGGAGCGCTAGAGAGCAGACTATTAGAGAGTTCACTAGCGAACGGCATCTTGCTTGGCATGGCCTTCGGGCTCGTCTTCAGCCTCTTGTTCGCAAAACGAGCTACTACACCAGGAGCGGGCTTGGTTTGGGGTCTGGGCTTCGCTTTTCTTCTTTGGTTCGCGGTCCCCGCTGGAATTCGTCCCTTGCTGACCGGCTCTGCCCACTCCATGGGCATGTTGAGCAATGCTCAGGAGCGATTTCCTCAACTGGTTGCTTATCTGGTATGCCTGGGCATGCCTGTGGGCGTGGTCCTGGGAATTCGTGGCGGCCTGCGCCCGCACCCAGGCCAGCCGCGATTTCGTTGGGGCCGGGCGATCGTCGCCGGCGGGCTTGCTGGAACAATCGCTGGATTGGTTTTCAGCCGCTGGATGTATGCAGGTGAATTTTTCCCTC
Organism: Terriglobales bacterium; assembly: GCA_035487355.1. Taxonomy (NCBI): domain Bacteria; kingdom Pseudomonadati; phylum Acidobacteriota; class Terriglobia; order Terriglobales; species Terriglobales bacterium. The sequence goes on from DATHMF010000047.1 coordinate 37,664, forward strand.
TTCTCGGCGGCTTTCCGGAGTTCGAGTCTCAGGCCACATCCGTAACTTTGCATTTCCTGGTCGCGCTGCTCATCGGCGCGATCTTTGGGATCCTCTTCCAGCGGGACATCCGCGGCTATGGCTCCAGTATGGGCTGGGGCCTGGGATTTGGAATCTTCTGGTGGTTTCTCGGCCCGCTTACGATTTTCCCGCTCAGCGTCGGCGCGCCGGTTGATTGGTCGGCAGAACAAGGCAGCGCGTTATTCGGTTCACTTGTCGGCCACATTATTTATGGATTGATCCTGGGCACAGTGTACGCGTTCCTAGACCGGATATGGGTAAGGTTGTTCATCCAATCTGATCCCCTCAATCGAGAACCGGAAGGACTCGGCCTCCATTTTCTGCGTTCCGTAGAATGGGGCGCCCTGGCGGGGTTGGTTGGTGGCTTGGTGTCGGGTCCAGTGATGTCGGCGACCGGCATATTGCCGAAAATTGCTGGTCTTGACAGCAACTTCGGTGGTGTACGTGGTCTGGCGATCCACCTGATTGTCAGTGTATTGATCGGTATGACCTATGGTCTTTTATTTCGCAACGAGGCCCCAAGTCTCGGGCTCGGTATCCCTTGGGGATTTTTGTTTGGCCTGATCTGGTGGTATGTCGGTCCCCTGACGCTGCTGCCTCTGCTTCTCACTGGTGTCTGTGACTGGAGGGCGAGTGCGGCATCGGCACTGCTCCCTTCGCTTATCGGGCACTTGATCTATGGCGGGGCCACGGCATTTATCTTCCTCTTGCTCGAGCAGCGGTATAAACGATGGCTGCTTCTCGACCCGCGAATTGCAGCCCGCGAATCGCGGCGCATTCGTCCGGTGGGGACGCCGGCCCCAGCTTTGTGGTTTTTCGTGCTGGGGCTGGGAGTGCTGTTGCCAATTCTGCTTGGCTAAAGTAATCCATAACTTTTATGTCGCTCACCCACTAGCAACCGCAGTCTTACTCTTTGCTCGCATGGATTTCTTCGTACCCATCACATTTGACCAGTTGAGTGCACTGCCTTGGGATATGCGCTGCTGTTTGGCGGCGCGAGTGAGAGGAGGACGGCGGCTCTGCTGCGAGACCGAGGGGCCGTTGAGTAACATCCAACGGCAGATCGATGTAAACACTCGAGCTGCTCATGTCGCATTCGGCATAACAGCCAACCTTGATCTTTAGATCCTTTGGCCGGCAAGAGGGCTACAGACGTTGGCTCGACTTGCGTACCACGAGCTTGGGAGCAATCCAGATTTTCTTCGGTCGCACTGTGTTTTTCGATGCGATTTGCTCAAGGAGCAGTTCGGCAGACTGCCTTCCTATCTGGCGGGTTTCCTGATCGATTGTGGTGAGTGGTACCGTCAAAACATCGGAATAATGAACATTGCCTGCGCCCACCACCGCAATATCCCGCGGAATACCAAGGCCTGCGTCGAGAATTGCGTTCATTGCGCCGATGGCAACGGGATCATTGTAACAGAAGACGCCATCTGGAATGGGATTTTTTCGCAGCAGCTTCTGCATCGCTTTGTATCCAGTGCTGTCTTCATAACCGGCTTCGACGACGTAACCCGAAGGTACTGTCAGTTTGTGTTTTTCCAGCGTGCGACGGTAACCCGCCAGCCGGGCCGCCGCGATGCCCAGTGCGGGGCCGCGCAGATGAGCAATCCGGCGGCAGCCCTGCGCTACTAAGTGGCTGGTCGCCAGTTTGCCGATCTCCTCGTGGTTGACGCCGACAAAGCTGGCCTGGACGCCGGCAATGGGCCGGTCAATCAAAACAAAAGGAATTTTCCGTTTTCGGATATTCTCGAACAGGTCTCGGTTCCCGGGGGACTGGGCCGACGCGATAATCAATCCATCCACTTGCCGGGCCACCAGGGAATTTGCCTCATTTCTTTCCAATTCGGGATCCTCTTCAAAATACGAAATGATCAAATGATAGTCATGCGGACGGATTGTCTCAGCCACAGCTTTGGCAATTTCAGCAAAAAATGGGTGCGTGAAGTCTGGCAGCAGCAGCCCGATGGTGTAGGTGCGCCCCGTGGCCAAGCTGCGAGCAGTCCAGTTTGTCTGGTAGCCCAGTGCTTTTGCCCGCTGCAGTACCCGTTTCCGGGTGGCAGCGCTGATCGGGCCCTGATTGCGCAGGACCTTGGAAACTGTGACCACCGAAACTCTCAGGTCATTGGCGATGTCCTGCAAAGTGACTGGCATAGCAGGGAGAATACCACAGGGAAATTTGGGATAGGCACGAAGCCACGCTGAAGATAGAAGCGCTCAGGGCAGGCCCGCGCTTCAGCATGACAGACTTTGTTTTGCGCCCTGATGTCAACAAAACCAGATGGTTTGATGAATCGGCTGCTCTATTTGCATTGAAGTAAAGATCGCGACGACTATGACGTCGCCAAAGCCTGAGAAGAGAGCGCGGCGCCCCCGGCGATGCCGGCATCCGCCCCGTAACATGCGGGAAGCAGCGGGATCTCCTGACAGCGCGAATTGACACTGCAACCAGGGAGGCGATTGCGAATCTCGTCGAAGAACGGCCGCAACATGGTGGCTACACCGCCACCCACGATCATCACCTCCGGTTCCAACAGGTCCACGATGTTGCCGATCCACAGCGACAAGAACTCGATGGTCTCTTGCAGTACGTTGGCGGCCAGACCATCACCGGCGGCGTAAGCTTGGCCGACCATTTCACTGGTGACGGCGTCAATGTGCCCGTCAGCGAGGTCAAGAATGCTCGAGCCGCGGGCCGGCTCTGCAGCAAGTTTTGCGCGCGCTCTTTGGGCGATCGCGGGACCGGATGCGAGAACCTCGATGCAGCCCCGCTTGCCACATCCGCAGCGAGGACCGCGGTAATCAATGCTGAGATGGCCACCTTCGGCGGCCGCGCCGGTGCGTCCGTGATAAATGCGGCCATCCAACACAATTCCGGTGCCAATGCCCGTGCCTATGCAGATATAAAAGACATTACGATAGCCACGGCCGGCACCCCATAAAGTCTCTGCCAGCGCCGCGGCGTTGGCGTCGTTATCGAGCTTCACAGGGACCCGGTAGATCTGTGAGACTTCAGCCGCCAGCGGAAAATTCCGCCAACAGGGTAAATTGGGAGGATTAATCACGATGCCTGCATTCGGGTCCAGCGGGCCGGGGGAGCAGATCCCAATGCCGGAAATCAACCTGAGGGCCGTATCACTTGAAGTCTTGGCGGAGACTGAATCGATGGCAGAGATCACCGCCGCCATGCCAGAGGCAGCTCCAGCCTGCGAAACCATCGGGATGCGGTTCTTATGCAGTATTTTTCCAGCGCGGTCAACCAACCCGGCAGCGATTTTCGTGCCACCAACATCCACACCGATGACAATGCTTTCTTGCGCTGCAGCCTGAAGCACAACGTTCCTTATCCGGACCCGAGTCCAACTACCCCACTATTTTTGCTGTTTATCATAGCATCGCCCGCATGATTATGCGGGTTTTAGATAAGCGATTATCTATGCTTAAAAAGCGCTTACTTTTACCTTGACAGCTCTTTCAGAACCATAGTAGCCTTCGCTTCCACACGGGCGCAACACATGCTTAATTATGGTGACGGGTGCAATTCCGCGCGGAGGCGTTCAACGTTTTTAACCATCCCCGGTTCAGCGTCGCCCAATCCTTACCCGGCAACCTCCAGTTCGGGCTCAAGCTTACTTTCCAGGAGGTGTCTCAGACGGCGAAGGCGGGTAGGGACTTGAGTTAAACTTTCAGACGCGAGAGCTCCTGCCGAACCCTTAGGAAAGCGAAGGACCTGTAGAAGTGAAATCTCCCGATGAGTTATTTGTTCAGTCGCGAAACGCAATGGGGACAGTGTTTACGATTTACCTTTATGCGCACGACGGGGAACTGGCGGGAGTTTTATTTGAATCGGCTTTTGAAGAGATCGAACGCCTGGAAGAGGCGTTGAGCAATTACCGGGCAACGAGCGAACTCTCGCGCATCAACCGTCTTGCAGCACGCCAGGCGGTCACGACGGATCCTGAGGTCTTCGCGTTGCTCCAGACGTCAGTAGCTTACAGCCAGCGAAGCGCTGGAGCATTTGACGTGACCGTCGGACCGCTGATGCGGGCGTGGGGATTTTTTCGCGGCGGGGGCCGCTATCCCGCGGACGCGGAACTCCGGCACGCGCGAGAGAGCGTGGGTTCGGAGAAGGTAAATCTTGACCCGGCAACACGCACCGTGCACTTTGCCGCTCCCGGTGTGGAGCTCGACCTGGGCGCCATCGGAAAGGGCTACGCCGTAGACCGTGCGGTGAAGGTTTTGCGCGAAGCTGGCGTGAAAGCGGCATTGGTCGATGCAGGATCCAGCACACTTTATGCCATGAATGCTCCGCCAGGGAAGAGTGCCTGGACCGTGCATGTACCCAGGCCGGGAGATCGTTCCCAAACAGTTTCGACTGTAGCGCTGCGCAATGAGGCGCTCTCCACCTCGGGGAATTATGAAAAGTTCTTTCAGCTTAACGGACGTAGGTATTGTCACGTCATGGACCCGCGCGCCGGAGTGCCCGTGCAAGGTGTTCTGCAAGCTACGCTGATAGCTCCAGATAGCACAACCACCGATGCTCTCTCGAACGCCATGTTCGTGATGGGGCCCGAGGCAGGAAGTAAATTGCTTGCGACCGTATCAGCTGCGCGGGGGCTGTGGATTTTGGGTGAACCGGAATCGCAGCGATTGGTGCAATGGCAGTGGCAGGATTGCGGCGGCGATGTGCAGACGCTGGTTACCAAACGAGAGAAGGGAAAGGAGCAAATAGCAAGATGAACAGACGCGAATTTATTGGCCGCGCGGCAGCGGCGGGCGGTGCTCTGTTGTTGGTAGAAAACGGGGAATCGCGGCCTAAGGCGCCCTCCGACCAGATCAATCTCGGCATTATTGGCCCTGGAAGCCGTGGCCAGCAGTTGATGCGCACATTCCTGCGCGTTCCCGGGGTCCGCTTTGCCGGACTCTGCGATGTGTATGAACCTCGTTTCGCTGCTGCACGTGAAATCACAAAAGAAAACACGCCGATTTATCACGATTACCGCGAGCTGCTAGCGGCGCGTGACCTTGATGCTGTAATCGTCTCCACTCCGCTTTCGCTTCATTCTCAGCATGAGATCGCAGCGCTCGAAAGCGGGAGGCATGTCTACGGTGAAAAGAGTCTGGCGTTTACCGTCGAGGAGTGCTACAGCATCGTCGATGCGGTGAAGCGCACCGGGAAACACTTCCAGGTGGGCCTGCAATATCACTATGCGCCCTGGTATCGCGAGACCCTGCGCCGCATTCAGGCGGGAAAAATCGGGCGGGTCACGCAGGTCTATGCCTACTGGCATCGAAACAACAATTGGCGGCGTCCTGTTCCCAATGGCAGTGACAAGAAGTTGGAACGCTTGATCAACTGGCGGCTTTACAAGGAGTACTCCGGCGGGCTGGTCGCCGAGCTGGGCTCGCATCACATCAATTTCGCTAACGAAGTTTTTGGCAGTATGCCCGAGTTGGTTGTGGGTAGCGGTGGAATTGATTTCTGGAAGGATGGGCGCGAGACCCAGGACAACGTACAAGTTACGTATCGCTATCCCTCAGGGCAGACATTAGTCTTTTCAGCGATCACCACCAACCAGCTTGACGGCGCCCAGGTGCGCGTCTACGGCACCGACGGCAGCGCTGTGCTCACAGAGTCGGACGCGATCTTTTATTATGAGCCCAAGCGACCGCAGTCCGCGGTCGCTCAACAGACCATCGTGGAGCACGGGATTGTCACCGGCGCAAGCTATCGTTCAGAGATGCCGTATCGCGGTCCTGGCGAAACTGTCTCTGTGCCGAAAGACAAACAGGGCAGTCCGGACTATGTTGCCTGTGCTTCCTTTATAGATAGCATTCGCAGGAATCAACGCCCAGAAGCAGACGAACAGGTAGCGTTGGCTGCCGGCATGGCGGTCGCGCTCGGCAATCAGGCGATTGATCATGGCAAGCGCATCGTATTTTCTGAACACTCCCGTCAGACATAAATGGCGTTTTCTGATTCAGCAGCGTGAATGCTTGGCCGAGCTTCGCTGCACGCAGCCACCTGAGGAGGGGTGGGATACGAATGAGCAAAACGCTAATCTCTACAGTCTGCATAACCATATTATTTGCGGGGACTGCGGCGCTTGTAGCCGAACCGCCATCATCTGTCGTTGTGTTTAGCGAGGCGGGATTTCCTGCTGCAGATTCGGCTAGTCCCTCTCCGGAGCAGTTGGAGAAAATACTGCCCGCAGCCCGCCTGGTCTCCGGGGAACAACTTGGAACACTGCTTGATACCACTACGACCCGGTTGCTCGTGCTTCCTTACGGCTCCGCATTCCCTGAGAAAGCTTGGCCTGAGATTTACCGATTTCTCCATCGCGGTGGAAACCTTCTGGTGCTGGGTGGGAGGCCTTTTACGCGATCGGCCTATCGTGATGCCGCCGGCTGGAAGCTTCGAGACTACAGCGTAAGATTCACACGCCCACTCATGATTGATCAGTATCAGGTGACACCGGGCTCGGAAGAGTTGGAATTCCAGACTAATCCCGATGTAACCCTGCAACTGCCGCGTTTTGCCTGGAAGCGAGCATTCAGCCCAGTCATTCGCCTCAGCATGGTTGATCTCTACAAGCGGGGAGGGTCGGCCGGCGCGATTGATGCTCGTCTGGACGCACTTGCGTGGGGCGTCAAGGATCATCGCAAGTTGGCCGCTCCCGCTCTCCAGATTGATCACCTGAGAAACGGATTTGACGGCGGGCGATGGATCTTTTTGAATGCCGAGTTGACGCCGGAATTCTACAGCAGCGCGCAAGCGCCAGACCTGATTCGGGCCCTGGCGGAAGTGGCCATGCAAGGCAGCCAGGAATTCACCGTGCGGCCGGTGCTGCCACTCTATTTGCACGGCGAACCGGTAGAGTTAGAAGTTTTGTGGCACTCAGCCGAGCCGCCTCTGGGGCCGCTGACCGTCAAGATCGCCACATTCCCCGAGCAACAACCGTCGAGCCGCTCCCTGGCAACAATCACTCTCCCTTCTTCGCAGCCGCTCGTTCTGCCCGCGCCGAATGACAAGGGGCTTTGGATCATAGAGGCGCAATTGCTCGATGGCGACAAGGTTCGAGCTATCTATCATTCCGGCTTCTGGATAAGGGACGAAGCCTATCTGCGTTCTGGTCCGCGCCTGACGGTAAATCGGGATTTCTTTGAACTCGACGGCCATCCCCTGGCCGTTGTCGGAACCACCTACATGTCCAGCGAAGTTCAGCGCCTGTATTTTGAGCATCCCAATGTTTACGTATGGGACCGCGACCTTGCCCAAATCCACGAGGCCGGTCTGAACATGATCCGCACCGGTTGGTGGACAGGCTGGGACAAGTTCTGCGACGAAAACGGCGAGCCCTATGAGCGAACCCTGCGCACGGTTGAAGCCTACCTGATGACTGCCCGCAAAAATGGATTACCCGTGCAATTTAATTTTTTTGCGTTCCTGCCCGAGGTTCTAGGGGGTGTCAATCCATATCTGGATCCGGAAGCGGTGCGTAAGCAACAGACGCTCATTGCGTCCGTGGTTGGGCGTTTCCACGATGTCCCCTCGCTTGCCTGGGACTTCATCAACGAGCCCAGCATTTCTCAATATGTGTGGAAGATGCGCCCCAACGGCGATCCCATTGAACTCCGGAAATGGAACGATTGGCTAAGCAAGCGTTATCCCGATCGAGCTGCGTTAGCCGCGGCGTGGAATCTGCCTGCCAGCGAGGTCACCGGAGCCGTGTCCCTCCCCGAAGAAATCGAATTCACGCCACGTGGCATGTACGTGGGCCACAACTCGCTCAAGGTTTACGACTTCTTTCTCTTCGCACAAGACACGTTCTCGGATTGGGTCCAGAGCATGCGCAGCACGGTTCGCAGCACCGGGTCCCGACAATTGATTACCGTCGGCCAGGATGAAGGCGGTATTCAAGACCGGCTTTCGCCGGCTTTTTGGGGAGAGTTCGTTGACTTCACCACCAACCACTCCTGGTGGCAAAACGATTTCGTGTTGTGGGATTCGCTCCTGGCGAAGCAGCCGGGCCAACCGCTGCTGATCCAGGAGACCGGCCTGCAGCGAGAGCTGAACCTCGATGAAACTGCGCGCCGCACGCCAGAGAGTGAGGCAGCGCTCCTGGAACGCAAGGTTGCCATTTCCTTCATTCAGGGATCTGGAGCGGTCGAGTGGCTCTGGAACACAAACTCCTACATGACCGAAGGCAACGAGACACCGATCGGCGCGATTCGTACCGACGCCACTGAAAAACCGGAAGCCACCGTCATGCGCAACTTTGCCGGGTTTGCAAAGTCTCTTCATGAGCATCTGCGGAACCCTCAACAATATTCCATCGCGATCATTACCTCGCAAGCCTCCCAGTTTTCCGTGGAGGCGGATCTGCAGTTAGAGGCGCAACGGAAGGTGGTTCGAGCACTGGCTTATTACAGCCGGTTGGCTCCCTATGCTATTGCCGAAAATCAGATTGAAAAACTTGGATCGCCCAAACTGGCTATTCTGCCTTCACCGCAAGCCTTGACCGAGACCGCCTGGCGTTCGCTGTTGAAGTATGTGACCGAAGGCGGGAATTTGCTGGTTACCGGACCGGTTGATCGCGACGAGCACTGGCATTCCACAATGCGAGCTGCGGAACTGAAGCTGGACGCGCAAACCGAACCGCTCACCTGGCATAGTGCAGCGCTCCGCTTGAATGATCGCACGCTTCCCCTTTCCTTCGATCAGCAAAAACAGAATCTGCTGGATGCACTGCGATTTAATGATGGGTCGACGTTCAAGGAGGTCCCCTATGGGAAAGGGCGCATCTTCTGGGCCGCGTATCCAGTGGAACTGTCGGAGGGATCGCAGGCTGCCGCAGACCTTTACACCTACGTCTCCGCGCGCCTTGGCATAAGACCGATGTTTGAGCTGCAGTCAGCACTCCCATCCGGTGTGTTGGTTTATCCCGTGGCGCTCGAAGATTCCATCCTCTACGTGATGACCTCCGAGAATGCGGACGATACGAAACTCGATCTTCGCGACAACCTCACCGGCGTGCGGCTGACATTCCAACTCCCGGCTCAGCACGCAGCACTTGCTTTAATCGGAAAGCACGAAAAAGCTATTCTCGCCAAATATGGCTTCTAGTATGGATATGGCCGGGCATGGCAAGTCGGGAGGACTAGTCACGATGGCTGCATTCGGGTCACGCCGGCAATTCCGGTTTTGAACCTCGGAACGCATAAAACATTATGTAGAGATAACAAATTGCCGGCAGGATAAAAGCATGCTGGATGCCCACATGATCTGCCAACGCACCTTGGACCACCGGAATGATTGCCCCTCCAACAATGGCGGTCACCAGCAACCCTGAGCCATCACCGGTCAGCGGTCCAAGTCTCTCGATTCCCAGTGTGAAGATATTGGGAAACATCACTGAATTGAATAATCCAACCAGAATGATGCTCCCCATAGCCAGGTGTCCGGAGGTGAGCATAGAAATGCTTACCAGCACGCAGGCCGCAATTGCTGCGATACCCAGCACCACTCCGGTACGGACTCTTTGCAGGATTGCTGAGCCGATGAACCTCCCGACCATTGCGCCGAACCAATAGAAAGAAACGAAGCGGGAGGCGACGACGGTTGAAACATTGCCGATTTCAGGCCGGCTGAAATAGTTGACCAGAAAGCTGCCGATAGAGACTTCAGCGCCGACGTAAAGAAAAATCGCAACTGCTCCCAGTACCAGATGGCGGTGCTTCCATATGCTCGTGCCCGGGGCCATCTGCCCGCGACGTTCCGCCTCTGGCATCGCCGGGAGCTTGAACATTGCAATGCCGATTGCAAGCGCAACCAGTACAAGTCCGATGATCAAATAAGGCGCCTTGACCGAGGAGGCTTCATGGATGCGGTAAGCCTGCAGCGCCTCGGGGGACATGTGCCGCACCGCGTCCATATTCTTGGGAGCGCTACTCAAAATCAACAGGCCACCCAGGTACGGCGCAATCGTCGTCCCCACGGAATTGAACGCTTGCGCCAGGTTCAGACGGCTTGAAGCAGTCTCCGGAGGCCCCAGCACGGCAACGTAAGGATTGGCAGCCACCTGCAGAGCGGTAATTCCGGCCGCCAGAACCATCAATGCTCCGAGAAAAAGGGGATAGGAGGGCACGCTGGCTGCCGGTATGAATAACAGCGCTCCGAGGCCCATGGTAAAGAGGCCAACAACCATCGTTTTCTTGTAGCCAATCCAGTCGATCACCTTGGCCGAGGGGATTGAAAAAATGAAGTACGCTGAAAAAAATGCGAATTGGATCAGCATCACCCCGGCATAATTCAAGTCGAAGATCGACTTCAGGTGAGGAACAAGGATGTCATTCAATACCGTGACGAAACCCCACATAAAGAACAGAGTAGTCACCGTGGCCAGCGCACCCTTGTATATGGATGGCGCTGCGGTCCCCGCTGAGGGACATTGAACGCTCGCGATTGCCATTGATCCGCTAACCCTTCTCCCGAATACTTGTTGCAGTCCGTAAGTTTTTTGGCATTTTCGCTTCTCATCTTAACACCACAGCCTAATTTTGGGTAAGCGATTATCTATCGATAAAAAGCGCTTACTTTTAGTTTGCCAGCCCCCTTCAAAACCATAGTGGCCTTCACTTCCACACTCACAATTGAGATCACGTATGAAGTTCCCTTGCTAGAGAGAGACGAACAATGCACGAGACGCAGTCGTCCATTCGGTTTTATTCGCGAATGAATTTTTTCTTCTTCACTTGGGTGGAATTATTGCACAGGAGAGGGCCTCTGCTTTCCGCATTGCTACATCAGATCGCTGGGGAATTTGCGCGCATAAAGACGGATGAAGTCGTATCTCCCGACGGCACCGGTTTGCGAGTTACTACAGTGGATCCGATTAAGATGGTCGTCTAGTGTGGAACTGTCCTCGACGTTGGCAATAGCATCAGTTTGCGATTGCCGTTGGTCTTTGGCTGGTGCCGCGGGGTTTGGTATCGCCGTTTTAGTTTTCACCTTAAGTTTCCTTCCTCTTGAAGCAAGTAACTCCGGAACTGCTTTCCGGCAAACCTTGAAAACGACATGATGCATTGTTTTCCTTCTTTACCTCGCATATTTCTCTCGGCGGGCACAACGCTCCAGAAGACCTTCTTCGTGATGAAACCTAGCCATGAAGTCGAAGGCGAGAGACAAATTCTCCTGTCATCCAAAAGGACGTGACTGGGATTTGGCGTTATTGGTCTTACTGCGAATGTGAATAGGTCGCAAATCTCACCGGAAGGAGCGGCAGCAATCCTTTTGCATCGCGAGCGCCTTTGACTCGCCGATACTTTGAAATGAACGCTGTATCTACGACGGTATCGGAACAGACGCGGACCTCAGTTGGAGTGCGTCCAGCTACCGGGGTCTTATCGGCCATCGGGCAGACGCCATTGGTTCGGCTGGACCGGGTCTATGAAGACCTTCCTATCCAGATTTACGCCAAGCTTGAGATGCTCAACCCGGGGGGAAGCATCAAAGACCGTCCTGCGTGGAAGATCATTGAGAATGCAATCGAAATGGGAAAGATCGGTCTCGATACGGTTGTGGTTGAGTCGAGCTCCGGCAACATGGCAATTGGTCTGGCGCAGGCCTGCTGCTATCACGGGCTGCGGCTCATCTGCGTGGTCGATCCCAAGACTACAAAGCAGAATATTCAGTTGTTGCAAGCCTATGGGGCGAAGATTGAGATGGTCGATCAGCCTGACCCAGTCTCCGGCGAGTATCTGCCCGCCCGCCTGCAGCGCGTACAGGAAATACTGCGTGTCTTTCCCGGTAGTTTCTGGCCCAACCAATACTCCAACACTATGAATTCACTCTCCCACCATCAGACGGCCCGGGAGATCGTCGAAGTGCTTGAGGACAAGGTCGATTGGCTGTTTGTATCCACGAGTACCTGCGGCACTTTAAGAGGGTGTTCGGAATATCTCCGCGCTCATGGCCTGAAAACCAAGGTTGTTGCCGTTGATGCGCAAGGCAGCGTGATCTTTGGCGGGCCATCGGGACATCGGCTGATTCCAGGACACGGTGCTTCCATTCGCCCGGCCCTTCTTCAGGATGGTCTGTACGACCAATGCGTACTGGTCTCTGATCTGGATTGCATTGTTTCGTGCCGGCGGTTGGCGCAGCGTGAAGCCATTCTAGCCGGAGGTTCTTCCGGCGCCGTGATCGCCGCCGTCTCCCGGCTCGCGCACCAGATGCCCGTTGACAGCAACATTGTGTTGCTTATGCCCGATCGCGGCGAACGCTACCTAGATACCATTTACTCCGATGAGTGGGTCTTGCAACATTTTGGCAATGTCGTTCATCTTTGGCAGACTCAACCCTAAAGGGCGGAGAAGAGGAGGCTTGTGTCGGACAGTATCCTGGTCTTAAGCGGCAAACAGATTTGTGAGCTTCTTCACGGCCGTGAAAATGAGCTGATCTCTGTTGTCCGGTCTGCGTATGAGCTGCATTATCGCGGAGACAGTTCACTTCCGCATTCTTCTTTCTTGCGCCTTAATGGAAATGGCGGGAATCGGATCATCGCGCTGTCTGCGTATCTAGGAGGCGAGAAGCCCGTCGCCGGCCTCAAATGGATCGCTTCCTTTCCTGACAATCTGAAACGCGGACTCGAGCGGGCTTCCGCCGTCATCATCTTGAATTCGACTGAGACCGGTTTGCCGATCGCGATTCTGGAAGGCGCTGTCATCAGCGCAAAGCGAACGGCCGCGAGCGCGGCCCTGGCGGCCCGCTCGCTGGTAGATCCCGGACGGGCAGTAAGGCTTGGCTTCCTGGGCTGTGGACGCATCAACTATGAGATTGCCCGTTTTCTCGGTGTCGTCTTTCCCGGAGTTCAGCGCATCCTGGCCTCCGATCTTGACTCCAACAGGACCATGCAATTTGCGCACAGGATTAAAGAATTCTTTCCTTTTGCGCTCATTGAATGCGCTCGCGAGCGCGAGGATGTCATGGAACAATCATCGCTGATCAGCATTGCGACCACGGCGGCAAGACCCTATATTGAAGACCTGTCCATATGCGCGCCCGGACCAGTGATACTGGGTATCTCATTGCGCGATTTAAGTCCCTCCCTGGTACTCAAAGCAGACAATGTCGTAGATGATCGCAACCATGTTTGCCGGGAACAAACATCTTTACATTTGGCGGAGATGGCCTCAGGTAACCGGGATTTCATCCGTTGTTCGCTTGCAGAAATAACTCTGGGGGAGCAGCCGGCGCGAACGCCTGCTCCTTTCACGCTATTCAGCCCGTTTGGTCTCGGCATACTTGACATTGCGGTCAGCGCGCGCGCACTCGAACTTGCGGCCGCGGGCCACATTGGGCAGCAGCTCGAGCAATTCTGTCAATGCAACTACTGACCGATGCGGAATCACTGTCATCCATTTTTGTCCGGACTTGCGGCCCGCATCTTTTTCGAATCCCGGATGAAGGTTTTCTTTGCTCGATTGCGTTGTTGCAGAAGACTTTGAACGCAATAGCAATTTGGATCAAGGTTGCAACGTGTTCTGTCAAACGTTATGGACGATTCTGACAAGTCTGGCAAAATGAATGATGGGTTCTTGCCGGAACCTGATGTATACGATCTGGCAGGCATCGGCATTGGACCCTCGAATCTGAGCATCGCTGCCCTCATCCATCCGCTAAAAGAAGTTACCTCCTGCTTCTGCGATCAAAAGAAACAGTTTCACTGGCATCCAGGTCTGATGTTTCCCGATTCAACGATTCAAGTCTCATTCCTTAAGGACATGGTAACTCTGGCTGATCCTACCAGCCCTTTTTCCTTCGTGTCGTTTCTATTTGCTACTAAACGAATCTATCGTTTCATCACGGCAAATTTCTCTCGCGTCAGCCGCCTGGAGTTCAACCAGTACATGCGCTGGATCTGCGACTCACTGCCAAACTTGAACTTTGGGTGCGGCATCGAAGCCGTTGACCACGACAACGAACGCTTTCAGCTCTACGGAAACAACGGGATCATACAGGCCAGAAACCTGGTGCTGGGCACTGGGTTGTCGCCGGTCATTCCTCAATGTGCCCGCCGGCACCTCGGCGACACGGTCTTCCCGGCGCAAGAAGCTCTTGGCCTGGATGCATCCGGGTTGCGGGTCGCAGTTGTGGGTGGCGGGCAAACCGGGGCTGAAATGGTTTTGCACCTGCTTTCCAATACCGCCAGGCTGCCTCGCGAAATCATCTGGATTTCGCGGCGGGCAAATTTCATGCCCTTGGATGAATCTCCCTTTGCCAACGAGCTTTTTACTCCGAGCTACAGCAATCATTTTTTCAAGCTTCAGCCGCATGAGAAAGCGCGCTTACTTGCCGAACAGAAACTGTCGAGCGACGGGATTTCACTTGACGTGCTCGAGGCAATCTACCGTCGTCTTTACGTCCTTGAATTCGGCCAGGAAAAGGGGCGTGTGTGTTCGCTGCACCCTGGCCGCCAGTTCGAAGAGCTGGATCGATGCGACGGCGAGTGGGTGCTCACGCTACACAACTCTGTGCAAAACCGTCCGGAACATCTTTCCGCTGACGTGATTATCTTGTGCACCGGCTTTGAATATCGAATGCCAGAGTTTCTGCAACCTCTGAAGGAGCGAATCCATTGGACGAAAGATGGCTATTGCCTGCACGAGGACTTTTCGATTGAGTGGGATGGGCCTCGCGACCAGAAAATTTATGTCCAAAATGGGGCACGCAATCAGCGTGGCATTGCAGATCCCAATCTCAGTCTGATGGCATGGCGGAGCGCCATCATCATCAACAGCCTGATGAAGCAGAAAGTGTACGAGGTTGAACAGGTGAGTTCGTTGTTCGAACTGGAAGTGCCGGAAATGAAACGACAGGCTGCAGGAGGCTTGGTGTGAAAATCGCAACCGATGTGCGCGTTCCCTATGACGAACCGGAGATCGAGGACTCCGGGATGCGACTTGAACTACTGCAGGTGGATTCGCGTTTTCCTTTTGAGTCTTCCCGTTTTGTAGTGGAACCCGGCGGCTGTTCGCCACCCGACGTCCACAGCGTTGCTGAAATGTGGATCATCATTCAGGGCACGGGGGAGCTCCTGTATGACCAGGAATCCATACCTCTCAATGCCGGAGACGCAGTATATTTCCAGCCTCTGCACACGCACCAGATAAAAAACCATTCTTCTGAACCGTTAAGAGTCATTTCTTTTTGGTGGCAGGATAAATGTTTGACCTAGCAATCATCGGTGCCGGGATCGTTGGCGCCGCGGCCGCTTATTTGGCCAAGCGCGAACGGCCGGAGTGGCATGTCCTGCTGCTCGACCGCTCACTTGTGGGCGGGGGGGCGACCGCACACTCCGCCGGACTCGATTTCCCGTACGGCCGCACTCCTGGCCAGAAGCATTTATCAGTTCAAAGTGCCCGTCTTTACGAGCAACTCCGGCGAGATATCCCCAGCTTGCCAATTCGGCGGCTTCCGTTTCTGGGCATTGTCAGCAAGAAAAATGCTCAGCAGGTCGCAGAAAGATTCATCGAACCAGTCCGCTTTGCCAGCGACCAAGAACGGGCGGATATCGCGCGCTCCGAACCGGGAGTGCGAGTCGCTCGTGACCAGGAACTATTGGTCGGTTGCTTCGGTGCTATCGGTTACGCTCAGGCAACGGCCTCCTTGCTTGTTTCTCAATTCCGTCACCTGCCGCAGGCGCAGTGCTGGGAAGGTGTCGCTATCTCTGATATTTGTTCAGTTGGCGATGGCCATGAATTAAAGGCCCTCGATGGCCGCAGCATCCATGCACGGCGCGTGTTGATAGCAACCGGCCCGTGGTTACTGAATGGGCCAGGCAGTGCTTTATCGAAAGCAATGAATGTGCGGACAAAGAAAGTGGCTGCTTTGCATGTTCTGCAAGCTCCATTGTTGAATAGTCCTATCATTTATTTCTTTGATGAGGATGCATTTCTACTGCCCTCCTGCGAACGTGGGGAATGGATTTTCAGCTTTACTTCGAGCGAATGGAACTGTTTGCCCCATCTCTCAGACCTGTATATCCGGCCCGATGAAAGGAGGGCGGCACTTGCAATACTTGAGCGCTATTGCCCGCCACTGGTTCCCTATTGCAATGCAGGGCGCGTTTTCTGTGATGCCTACAGCAGCGATTGGGCACCACTGATCACTTCCCATCCCGGAGCCGAAAATTTTGTTATTGCAGGCGCATGTTCCGGAGCCGGGTTTCGCCTGGTGCCTGCCATTGCTGCGACGGCCCTTCAGTTGTTTCCAGATTTTGGTGCTTGTTCCGTTGAGGCACGGATTGCATGATCAACAATAAAAAAACCACAGCCAAGCGCTTCCTTGTAATTGCCACTCCACCCACTCCGAACGGAGACTTGCATGTGGGGCACTTGTCCGGGCCTTATCTGGGCGCGGACATCTATTGCCGCTACCTGGCGATGTGCGGCACCGAACACTACTATATCTCCGGTGTCGACGATCATCAGAGCTATGTCAGCTTGAAGGCCGAGCAACTGGGCTGGTCACCTGCCCAGGTCGCAGATTACTTTGGCGATGCCATGGAGACGACCCTTGAGGCGGCAGAGATTCAACTGGACATCTATGCTCGCCCGAGAAAATCCATGTATCATATTCCGGTTGTCCAACAATTTTTCAAACGTTTGTATAGCGAAGGCAAGCTTGTAGTAAAAGAAACCCTGTCGCTCTTTTGCCGCGTCTGCAATCGCCATCTCTTCGAGGCTTATGTATCAGGAAAATGTCCGCATTGCGAACACCCCAGCGGTGGAAACGCCTGCGAGGATTGCGGACGCCCCAACGACTGCGCAGACTTGATCGATCCAGTCTGCAAGAGTTGTGGCTCCGTTCCGTATAAGGTCCCTCTCAAGCGGCTATATTTCCCGCTATCCGAGTATGAACAGCAACTGCGGCAATATCACAAATCACTGAAGATGGCCCCTCATGTCCGCGCGCTGTGCGAGCAAATGCTGGCGGAGAGGCTTCCTGACATCGCCGTAACCCACGTTACGGATTGGGGTATACCCGTGCCTGCCACGGGCTTTGAAAATCAGCGACTCTATGTTTGGTTTGAGATGGCTCCTGGCTACCTGGCAGCAACGTGCGAGCTGAATGCCAAATTGCAGACCCCGCCTGACTGGACCAGTTACTGGAAATCAAAGGACGCTGCGATTGTGCAGTTCTTTGGTTTTGACAACAGCTATTTCTTCGCTGTCCTGTTTCCGGCGTTGTTTCTTGCCGGCGATCCAAAGATCCAGCTACCTCAGACTTTTGTTACCAATGAATTCTACCGGCTGAATGGGCTGAAGTTTTCTACCAGCAGGAACCATGCTATTTGGGGACAGGAGCTTCTGCGACAAGCTTCCTCTGACGCGGTACGTTTTTACCTGGCGCATACCGGACCGGAGCGTGAGCAGTGCAATTTTACCCTGCAAGACTTTTACCAGACCGTTCAGTGCGAGTTGATCGAAGGATGGGAAGCCTGGCTGCAGGGGCTTGGCCAGAAAGTCTCCCGCGGCTGCAACGCGCGCGTTCCCTTGGCTTGGCAATTGGAAGAAGACCACGAAAACTTTGCCGGCGCATTGCGCAGTTTGATCTCTCAGGCGGAAGCCGCTTACCAGCCGGAAACGTTTTCCCCACAACAAGCAACCCGCACTTGCTGTGAACTGGTGCGTCTCGCCCGCAGATTCGGAAAGTCAGAAGACCATTGGTCTTTCGTCCGTGGCCGGCATGTCCGGTGGAAGACGAGTGTGGCTTTGGAACTGCTGGCAGCCAAGGTTCTTATGATGCTCGCGGCTCCGCTGGTCCCATCTTTTGCTGTTAAAGGATGGCGAGCGCTGGGCTATGAAACTCCGCTGTCCGGGGCAAGGTGGAACGAGATCCTGGAACCGTTGCCTGTCGGTCAGGCCCTCTCCGGATTGGCTACGCTTAGCTTTGACTTGCTGGGAAAGAACGTGCAGATGAGCCAGGCTGCAGTTTAAAAAACGAAATATGCGAGTTGCGGCCCGAAAAATTCGGCTGCCGCAGGAACATGACAAGGACCAAAAGAATGAATACGTGCAACGCTCGCGATCAATGGGACAACGATGCAACCGATGTCTTCGTAACTTACGGCGAAGCATTCGTCCCCTATCGGCAAGAGCAGTACAAGACAATCTGTGGGCTTCTGCCGGAGTCGCATCCGTATCGCGTGGTTGAGCTCTGCTGCGGTGAAGGCAAGCTGTGTCGCGTATTACTCGAAGGACTTCCGCAAGCCACCCTGCAGGCATGTGACGGTTCAGAGGTCATGCTGCAAAAGGCCAGAGCCAACCTGGCGGAGTTCGGCAATCGCTTTCAGGCCGATTTGTTTGATGTTCACAATCACAATTGGAGAAAGTTTTCGCCTCCGGTCAATGCGTTTGTTTCTTCACTCGCCTTACATCACCTTACCCTGGAGGAAAAACCCGGCTTCTACCGTGATCTGTATGACTCGCTGGCCCCCGGAGGGATTTTTGTAAACGCGGACCTGGTTTGGCCGCTTAGCGCAGAGGGCCGGAGCGTTGCCGCCGATGCCTGGGACCGCTGGGTTAAGCATTTCAGCGAAGAAAGCAACGATGGCGGGGCTGCCTACCGTGCATTTGTTACTACGCGCTGGAACCTGTTCCGGCATCCGGAAGAAAACGAGGGTGATCATCCGCTTCCGATCACGCAAGAATGTGACCTTCTGGCCAAGGCTGGATTTTCACAGGTGGATAGCTACTGGATGTATGCAGGCCATGCCATTTTTGGAGGACGGAAGCTATGAAGCCTTCGCCAGTAAAGCTGCTCGATAGAATCACCGCGCGCCCCAGGGTTGTCTTCGTAAACCTCGTCAACGAACTGATGATTGCAAAGGCCCCGGCCGACTACGCACGCCGCATGGCCATTGTGACGCCGCGAGAGCTTTGCACTTGCTTCCCCGGCGATGTTCTAGTCATTCCCTGTCCCATTTCCGACGTCTTCAAGAACTACTGCCTTGAGCTTATCGGCCTTGATGCCGGGAGCGTCACCATCATCGCCACGCCTGAGCCATATCTTTCACCTCTGGCAACGTATTTCACAGGTCAGGAACAGTTCGCCAGGTTGAAAGCGGCACTATGCGGCGATGGCTTTGCTTTGGATTGCTTTGCGCCGGACCTTCCAACCATTGACTTGGCCAACGCTCTTGGAATACCGCTGCTGGGTTATGACAGCCAGGTGCCTGCGTCGGCGATGGCGATCTACTATCTACTCAACACCAAGGCAGGATTCAAGCAGATCGCCAAAGAACTGGGGCTTCCCGTGCTCGACGGAAGATACTGCGCTTCTCCTGAGAGCGTGTATGAGTTGGCCCGGTCAGGGTCGCTTCGACACAAACAATACAAAATCAAACCGAACCGGGGTTCCAACGGTTTTGGTCACCTGACCCTTGACGTTGCAGCTCACGAAAACAACGGCCTGGCTGAACATGTCAAACAATTATTCAACGGATTGGCCGATCAGCCCTCCGGTTTTGTTCTTGAACCGTTCGTGCCGTTTGTCGATTCACCAAGTGTGGAAATTCACATTTCCCGTTCCGGCCCCATGCTTACGTATACATGTTCCATGCGGGTGCCGGGCGGTTCCTTCTCCGGCATGTTGACGCCTCCCGGACAGGAGCACGCAAAAATGCGTGAACAGCTTGATGCTTATGGCTTGAAGTTCGGCGAATACCTGCACCGCAACGATGTATTTGGTTTCTGTGATGTTGACGCGGGCGTAACGGAAAACGGAGAGATGTTTCTCACCGAAACGAACCTGCGCAAAACCGGCGGCACCTATCTGGATCTTCTCATGCGACGCCTCGTGGCTGACGATTATGAGAGGACGCACTCGTGGCTGGCCGATTCTCATCCACTGCAAAACCAGATGTCATTTGCGGGCGTCTTGGACAGGCTGGTTTCCGAAGGGCTGGCCTATGATGCAAGTCGAAAAAGAGGAGTCGTACTCACGGCTGACACGCTTCAGTGGGACCGCCGAGTTCGGTACCTCTGTATCGGCCACTCAGCTTCTGACGCACTCGACCAGGAAACGTTATTGCGTCAGCACTTTCAGTTTGCGGACTAACAGTATGTTGCTATCTCACATCATCGCCAAACCAAGTCACGCGCATGGCCTCGGATTGTTCGCGACCGAACCTATTCCGACCGGCACTGTTATATGGCATCCATGCTGCAGGTGTCCTGTGTTTTCCCGCAGAGAATTATCTTTGCTAAGCGTGACACAAATTCAGCAACTTGATGAGTATGGCTATTATCTCGAGGATGGCTCGGTGATCCTGCCGTGCACCCTGGCTTTTCTGTTGAACCACTCGTGCGACGCCAATGTGCTCGACTACGGGCTTGATTTTGGCATCGCGATCAGGGACATCGCTGCGGGGGAAGAGATATTGTGTGACTACCGGACATTTTTGAGCGATCCGGGATGGAAAGTCGACTGCCGTTGCGGGTCGCCGCATTGTTCCAGGACAATCAGTCCCGCTTTGCCGCTGCCCGACGGCTTAGTGGATCTCTGGACCGTAAAGACGCTGTACGCACTCCAGTTCCTGCATCGTGTCCATCAACCGCTGCACTCAAGTTTGCAGGCTTCCAGTCTGGCATACGTCGATTCGCAAAAATCCAGATTTATACCGAACCCTCGGCAGTACAACATCCGCCGGCATCCCGCTGGTATTGAGGCGACAACATGCTTTTAGAACCACGTCCATGGCAAGAGATAAGCCGGTGGCGGCACGTTACTGATCGCGAGTGGTCCGACTGGCGCTGGCAGCTCAAAAACCGCATTGCCGACCCCGCGTCTTTGCGGGCATTGTTCCCGCTTACGGAGGATGAGGATGCCGCGTCCGAAAACCTGGCGCATATGTTCCGCATGGGAGTTACGCCGCACTATGCCACGTTGATTGATCCGGACGACCCTTCCTGTCCCATGCGTTTGCAGACGATGCCGAGGATGGCGGAGCTCTCTGTGGCACCCTATGAAATGTCCGACCCGTTGCATGAAGACGTGGATTCGCCGGTGCCGGGTCTGACGCATCGTTATCCGGACCGGGGATTGCTGGTGGCGACTCATGAATGTGCTCTTTATTGCCGCTATTGCACTCGCCGCCGTATCGTGGGAGACCATGGAGGCAATGATCCGGCATTCCTTCGCGCTGCTATCGACTATATTCGCGTCCACCCAGAGATCAGGGACGTCCTGATCTCTGGCGGCGATCCGTTGGGCCTGCCCGACAACAAGATTGAAGACATTATCAGCAGAGTCCGCAGCATTCCCCATGTTGAGATCATTCGTATCGGGACCAGGATGCCGGTGGTAGCACCTCAGCGTGTCACGCCGGAACTCGTGAGCATGCTGCGTAAGTATCATCCCATCTGGGTCAACACCCACTTCAACCATCCCTTTGAACTGCAACCGGCTGCTACGAAAGAAGCCATGGAGCGCCTGATCGATGCCGGGATTCCAACCGGCAACCAGACCGTTCTCCTGCGCGGCGTCAATGATTGTCCCATCGTGATGAGGAAGCTGCTGCACGAACTGGTGAAGGTCCGTTGTCGTCCATACTATCTCTACAATTGCGATCTCTCGGAAGGACTGAGTCACTTTCGCACACCCGTCAGCACTGGTTTGGCAATTATGGAATCACTGTACGGACACACCTCGGGCTACGCAATACCCACGTTTGTTGTTGACGCAACCGGGGGAGCAGGCAAGATTCCGTTGGCCCCGAACTATATGGTTGCTTCCGGCAACGGCCGCATAACGCTGCGGAACTATCGCGGCGATTTCAGCACCCAGGTAGATGAACCCCCAGCTCAACCCGAGGGTAACGGAGGAGAGTGCCCGCTCTGCCGCACCTTTCACGAAGAAGTCAAACACGGCCCGGCCGCAGAAATATGGAGCAGAACCAGGAGCAGGTCGGCGAGCATACCGGACGACGACCCAGTTCTGGTCACAATTGCGCGCGCTGAAAAGGCAGTGGAGCGATGAATACAACGTTAAGAACCGTGCTGAGAAATAGAGAACCACGAGGTCTGCCCGAGACGACTTTATGATGCTCGTGCCCATCTATGTTGCCCCAAGTTCCATTCATGGGGTCGGTGTGTTCGCGGCAGAGCCGATCGCGAAAGGAACCACGGTCTGGATACCACTTTACGACCGCAAATTTACTGACGCCGAGGTCGCGGAGATGCCGCGATTGATGCGTGAGTTTATCGATGTATACGGCTACAAGGACGATCGCTATCCCGGCATTGTTTTTTGTGGCGTGGATAATGGCCGTTTCATGAACCATTCCGATACACCCAATACGGACCAGCTTGAAGAGGGTAATGTAGCGGTGCGTGCTATTGCAGCAGGAGAAGAATTGACTTGCGACTACGCACTGATGGGAGAAGAGCCTCCTGGGCCGAGACCAAAAAGCTGATTTTCGTCTTCCGTCTGTTTGGCGGCAAAAACCTCTGCCCAGCAGTTTCAATAAAGATACACAAGTCTGCCTGTTCATTCTGGAGGCGTCATGATGGTTGTTCGAACATATCTTGCCCTAAGCCCGATTCATGGCGTAGGTCTGTTCGCCGCGGAACCGATCGCGGTCGGCGCACCAATATGCGTTTTTGATGAGCGATACGACCTTATTTTCATCGACAAAGAGGTTGAGACAATGCCGGCTCCAATGCAATTGTTCGTGCGGTGTTTTGGCTTTAAAGATCCGTTGGATCCCGGCTTTACCTTCTGTGATTTTGATAATGGCCGATTCATGAACCACTCCGACACGCCGAACGTGAACCAGGTTGACGGCGTTAATTATGCAGCGCGTGATATTCCTGCCGGGGAAGAGTTAACGTGCGACTACCGCCTGCTCGGGGTCTGGGAACTTACACAGCCGGAGGAGATGAACAAAAGTCGAAATTGACGGAAAGCGCTCTGCCCTCCTGTACGACAAGCTCAATCCAAAAACCTTTCATTCTTAGGAGTGTTTTCTCTCATTCGATTTGGTTCCATGACAAACACAGTAACTGCGCCGGTAGAGTCCCAGGTCGTGAAGGTAGCCGAACAGGTAGTTGCGAGCCGCCCATGGCATCAAATCGCGATGCGTGTACCCGAAGGACGAGAGGCTGACCGATGGTTCCAGCGAGACTACATAGTGGGGCCAGCCCAGTGGGAGATAAAGCATCTGACCTGCTTCCAGCAAAATTTCCGTACCGCTAATGTCTTTAAACAACGGAAAACGTTCATAGTCAGGATGAAGCGCGTCAACTTGACTCAGGGCCGTCCCCCAATCGAATTTGCGGCTTTCATACATGCGGGCCCACTGCTCCGGTTCATAGAGCATGACCCGCTTACTCCCGCGCACCTGCGCCAGCAAGCTGTGACTGCGGTCCCAATGAAGTCCAGAGAAAGTGCCTTTAGGGCCGATCCACGCGACAAGCACGTGATAACGCGTAGGCCAGAGATGAAAACACACATCAGAGCGCAGATCGGGAAAGGTCTCCAGGAGAGGAAATAGGGTTAAATAGTGCGAACCTCCAACCTGGGGACCATCGGGAGAATCTGCAGCGATGGCCGCTACGTACTTCGAGAATTTCCATTTCTCCAGTACAGTCGCTTGAGTAAGACAGTCGCCGACCTCTACGTCCACGTCGACATCCGGCTTGAGTGACTGGAAAAAACTAAAATCCCATTTGGCCATGGCAGGCCATTCGTCCATCACGCCCGACATCTTGACCGGCCGGCGCCGGGAGAGGTACTCCTGTACGAACAGATTTTTGGTCAAACCGTGTACATGATCAATGCCAGACATAGTCATTTTCCTAACGCTCATAACAAAACAAATTCATAGCGTGCGTGCCGCAGGCTTTCACCCTTGGCTCCTGGTCGCATGTTTCGTGCAGGAAGCATAGTCGCGGGCCGCATTCTTGGCGGTTTCATTGGTCGCCAGCAACTGCAACTCCAGGCGCAGACGATCCATCATTTCCGCCCGTCGTTCAAACAGGCGCTTCGGCTTGCGCGGTGGATGGTTGTCCAGCGCGTACGCCGTCATGATGGGCAGAGCCACAGTGGAATCCAGATAACAGGTCACGGCGTCCGGCAGCTTATCGGGATCCACCTTGCCCCAGGTCACGGCTTCATTCGGCGACGCACCAGAAAGGCCTCCGGTATCAGGCCGGGAGTCTGTGATCTGCAAGAAGTAATCATGCCCCAGTTCTTCCACGCCCATAATTTCGCGGATTTGTGGCTCGGTTTGCAGGATGAAATTCTTCGGACTGCCGCCACCCAGTATGCAGACGGCTGATTTGCCGCCGCGGCGCTTGGCGTCCAGCACAATGGCTGCAGTTTCGTTGACATCGGCGTTGACATCGAACAAGAGGAGGCCTCCCTCCATGGCTTTGGCAGCTACGTTCATGCCGATTGTCGAATCCCCGGGCGACGAAGTGTAGATTGGTACTCCCGCCTCATAAGCCGCAGCCAGAAAAGACTTGCGCCCAATACCCAGTTCTTTTTCCCTGGCAGCCACATACTTGCCACATAGATAGTGGAACTCGGCAGTGCTCATGGTGCGCTGGAACTCCTCGGCGCCGATGATCTCCCAGAAGAAATCATCTGTATCCAACAGCACTTTGAAATCAAAAAAAATGTCATAGATGCGCACCACCTGCTCCTGCAGCAATGCCAAATCGGAGATCTGGTGAGTACCCTCATAGAAGTCCAGGCCGATGCCGAAGTGCGTATCGTGATACAGGTTCGCGCCGGTCGAGACGATCCAGTCAACAAAGCCGGCTTCAATCAGTGGGATCAGGGCGCTCATGCCAAGCCCTGCCGGCGTGAGTGCTCCGGAAATGGAGAGACCAACCGTCACATCTTCTTCCAGCATCTTCTTGGTGAAGAGATGACAGCTCTCACGGAGCCGCGCTGCGTTGTACGCCTGGAATGTACCATCCACGAGGCTTGTTAGGCTCATTCCCGGACCGATGCGGGGCGGATCGATTCGCCTTCCGTTGAGGTATTTGCTGTGTGCCATGTGTCAGATCTCCTTTGCTCGTGTGCTGGCATACCACTAGCAGCCCACGCTCCCTGAGTCGGGAGGTTGTGGCGCCTGGGGGAGTGGAGTCAGTTCGAGACGCGCCTCCCAGTCTTCGTATGTCATCTGCAGTAAGTCAGCAGCCGCGCCATCGGCTGGAACAACATCGTGGGCCAGCAGGAGATAAGGGATACATGTCAGTGAGAGTCCCCACTCGTGCGGGCCTGCATAGATGTATTTTGCTCCGGCGTAGATTGCCGTAAGCGGCGTCTGCCGGTCTTCTCCCCAGAGCACCATGGTGCGGGCAATGCGCCGCACTTTTTCTTGCAACAAGGCTTCTGCTCCCTGCGCGTCTGGAGTAATGATGCTGCGACCCTGGCCATCCAGCGTTTGCTGAGCGGCTATTACGCCCACGTCTTCCATGAAAAGATTGGCATTGCGCTCACGGTTAGCTACAACTCCTAGCGCG
>DATHMF010000048.1 GCA_035487355.1 Terriglobales bacterium
CTCGCAGAAATAACGGCCCAGTCATCTGACAGGCAGCGCGCAATGCCATCCGCATCGTTATCCCGCAACGCCCGTGTGAGTTCCTCTTCCGCCGCCATCACGCTTTCCGCGGTCGGGCCAGGCGCAGGCTTCGCTGCCCCAGCAGCTTTAGGTGACGCTATGGGTGCGATGAGCAAACCCACAATGATCAATGTGAGAATGCCATTCAGAATGCGCATACTCTCTCGTTTCGTGGGCTCCTGTACCTCGACTTGAGTTGCCGCAGCGATTGACCGGACGACGGCAAAAGCCGTCCTCATCATCTCGTAAGCTTCATGTTCGTTCCCTTCTCGTAGTAAAGCCAACAACCGTGTTCTCAAAACCCCCCAACGTCGGAACTTATATTGATCTAGCCCGAGTTTACCAGCCCGGAAGGCGAAATATGCTGCGGAGTCGCGCCTGGCGCGGCTGCGCGAGAGTTTAGGATGTATGACCTAATTGGCCCGATAGCGATCGAGGGCGAGGGCGGCAACCATTTTTTGCTGTCTGGTGTTCATCTTCGACAGCACGGTTCGGGCGAGGAGTTTTTGGCCGCGCTGCGGTGCCGGATAGAGCACGGTTACTTCTTGAATATTCGTGAGCTGCTTCATCATTGCGAGCACGCTGACAGGGATGCCCGCCTGCGCCAGTTGGCGGCGGAGCAGATTCAGGATCATCAGGGCCAGAACACAGCAGAAGGCGTGGACTCGTAGCTTCTGGTCGGTCCAGTGGAAAGTCGGTCGAAAGCTTAGGTAAAGAGGATTCTTCATCAGGCGGAAATCCCCTTCCACATGATGCTGGGCGCGGTAGCCCAACACAATCTGCTCGTCTGACCAGTCCTGGCCATGATCGGTGAACAAAACCGTCTTGCCCAGCAAGGTGGAGCATAATTTTTTATAGGCCGCGACCCGATAGCCAAACTGCAGGCGGGGAAGACCTTGGCGGTTTTTCGTAACCTTGGTTCGGAATAAGTCGGCCATATGCCGACCTTGAAGAATCTCTTGGACCTCTTTCCCTACCCCGGCCACGGTCGGCTTCTTCCCCCGGTCGCCGGGACGGCGACCCTGGAGACGGTTCTGTAATTTCCCCAGCTGGCGTTGTCGTTTACGGATTTCTCGCGAAAGCGTTTTGGTCTGGGCGCGAAACAGATTCTGGTTAAATGTGACCACTACCGTACGTTCTACGCCAAACACGATTTTGTGTGTACGATGAGCCCACACCGCTGACAGCTGCGATCGATCCAGACGACGCATGGTGGCACGCGGAATGGCCAGCAGATCGGGATGCTGGGTGGGAACGAGCGAGCCGATGAAGTGCAGCTTGCTTTGGTCCACCCGCTTGAGGTTTTCTTTCGAGTTGTTTCCCTTGTCAAAAATCAGGGTGATGTCGCGAAGCTCCTGGGACAAACAACGACAGCGGACAAACAACTGCTCGGCTATGGTCTGGAAGGTTACGGAATCATGCTGATTGCCGGCGTAGGTGTGATGCAACAATGGGACCTGGCCATCGGTGGTGATCAGCAGAGCCAATCCCAGAAGCCGAAGATGTTCATGCCCCTGTTTTCCATGGCCACGCTGCGGCAACTTGGCCCGCAAGTTGAAGCTGTCGAGGAAAGTAAAAAAGTTGGTGGCATCAAAGACCAGGCAGCGCAGATCTAGGCCGAAGCGGGTGACTGCGGTTTGGGCCAAATCCTGTTCGATGGCGACGATTTGTTCGGCGCTGACTCGCTCCATATTGTCCCAAAAGCGTTGACTGCTGAGCTGGTTGGGGGTGATGGGCAAGAAGCGGCGGAGCGCGGTTTTGCTGTACCAATGAGCGATGCCGGCTTTGCTGGTAGGCGCAAGACAACGGTTAAGGGCAGCGAGTAGGAGATATTGGCCGACGGAAGGGCCTTGAGCCCCGCGTTTGGGGACGTGGCGGTCGATGGTGGCAACCACATCGAGCGCCTGGGCCATGGAAAAACTGGCCGCGGAACCAGCAAACTCATAAACGGCGACCTCGGCTGGCTGGGGGCGTAAAAGGCGATCGCGGATACTTTCCGGGGAGCCCAGATAAATGGTGGAGACGACTTTGGGCTTGCCGTTCACGCGCTGGCACTCGCGCAAGTAGTAATAAGGCTTGCCGCGCACAATCTTCTTAGTGAGGCTAGGCATTGTGTTGGGTCATACACTAGCACAATTGCTAGTGGCAGCAAGTATCAAGACGTGTGCCTCATTATAACTAACCTGCCATTAACAGCAGGAGTTCATTGGGCCCGCGAAATCACGTTCGAGGGGCAGCCGACTCTCAATAATGTTAGGTCATACAAATCGCGCGCACGTTAAGCGCGTAGCGTAAGCGGCTGAGACCAGCTCTACATGCGGCGTCCAGAGGATCCTAAGATAGACGCGGGCAGGCTTCAACTACTCTGGGGTGGTAAAGTCGGGCTAGCGCACTAGCTGAACAGCTCCGTCTTCCACAATTTCTGCCCGGCAAGGGCATTGCAGAAACCCCAAACCGCCAGGGCCGCGACGCCGAGCAGGGGGAGCAATGTGCTGCTCGCATACCAGGCTGAAAAGTCGAGAGTCACAGGCACATTCAACAACATGTCGGTCGTGAACACGCCAACCGCCAGGGCGACGAACCCGAAGCGAAAGACGACGATTGCAG
>DATHMF010000049.1 GCA_035487355.1 Terriglobales bacterium
TACCGGGATCACCGAGATCAGCCGCAGCCGTTCCCGTCGCAACGCCTCAATCGCGCTATCCTGATTAGCTTCCGAGAGCACGGCACGCACCGTGTCCCCAGTTACGTGGCACTCCGCGCCCAGCGCCCGCAGCGAGGACGGTACCACCGTCCCTTGCCAAACGATCTCCACTTTGCCGTGGATGCTGGAGGTGAGTTCGGCCACGGCTCCCACTCCCCGTAACTCGCCCTGATGAATAATAGCGACGCGATCGCACAGCGCTTCAGCATCTGACAGGATGTGAGTAGAAAAGAAAACCGTCTTGCCTTCCTGCTTGAGCTGCTCCATCAGGTCACGGACTTCGCGGCGTCCCATGGGATCCAGCCCGGACATGGGTTCGTCAAAGAAGACAAGTTTGGGATCGTGCAGAATGGCCTGTGCAATCCCGACCCGCTGCAACATACCTTTGGAAAATTTGCGCAACTGCACTCCGCCTACGTCGGGCAATCCTACCCGTTGCAGTACTTCATCGATCTTGCGTGACCGCTCTTTCGGCGCCACTCCAGAGAGTTGTCCGTAGTAATTGAGCAGCTCAAGGGCGGTAAGGTAATCGTAAAAATAGGGCTGTTCGGGAAGAAAGCCAATTTGCGCCTTCATCCTGGAATCGCTGACTTCCATACCCAGAATGCGCGCTGAACCAGCAGTGGGAAAAACCAGACCCATCAAAAGTTTGAGGGTGGTTGTCTTCCCTGCGCCATTCGGTCCCAGGAAGCCGAAAATTTCGCCTTCCTCCACAGTCAGGTGGAGAGGCTTCAAGGCGCATTTGGGCTTCTTGCGCCAAAAGCCGACGCTGTAAATTTTTTCTAATCCAAGGATTTCAATTGCGGCCATGGCAGGTATTAGATTAGTCGCATTGTGTGCCTACAAATTATATGCAAAATCGAGGCAGGCGGAAGTTGCACCAGTGATTACCGAAGTTCAAAACACCGAAGCTTCCGGTTGTTGTCGGCACTCTCTTGGCGGCTCTGCTGCCGAGGTGTTTTGCTGCCTCTATTGCCGCATCGGATAGGCGGTGCAGGTCGGGACATCAGCGGCTGGGGGCGCGCCGCCCGGGTCGATTCGCAACACTCCGTCGGTCACAATACAGAAGTTGCGGACGCCGGTGATATTGAAGTTCTGGGGAGCCGATGAGGTTACGAAGGAAGTATTCCCACCTCCACCCGGCGAGAATCCTGCAGCCAGGAAAGTATATCCAGTTTTCACTCCGGTGGTTAGAACACTGTCCAGTATGCACGCAGTAGCCGAGGTGGGAGTACAAACCGCCAGTCCGCCCAAACTCGCCAGATCAACGGCAAACCCCACGTTAGGATACGATGCGTTGTAGGCGTACTCCGCGGTCGCTATCTTACGTACCGAACTTGCAGCAGACGCCTCATCCGCTGAAATACGTGCCCGCAGGAGGTTGGGAATGGCCACCGCCGCGATAATCAGGATTATCGCCACGACGATCAGCAACTCGATCAGTGAAAATCCTCTGTCTCGCCTCATCCTCGCCCTTTCAATGGGAGCGTCCTATTCCCCATAAGGATGTAGCACTTTGTTCGCCAGTCGAAGAACATGCGAAATTACCGTAGTTCGTGGGCAAATGAAGCAAATCAACAACTTGGGTTTCTTTGGCTGAGATCCGAACAAGAATCCGCTGACCAGAAGACAGGATTTGTCGCCCAAAGGCGACAAATTGCCATAGTCGAGTGAAGCAAGCGGAACGGTTACTAGCCGAGAAGCCTGCAAAATGCAAAGGGGCACCGGATTATCCTCCGGTGCCCCATGGCCTTGGTACCCTCCCCCAGGTACTCTGCCAAATTCCGCTCAGCCTAGTTCAACAGGGTATAGGCTTGGCACGCCGCGTTGGTGGTGATTGGCGGACCATTCAGAGGCGTCACGAACCTGATTACGTTGTCTTCCTGCGTGCAGAAGCCGCGTACTCCGGTCACGTTGAACGCCGCCGCAGCGCCTCCGATCGCGTACTGCAAGTTGACACCGGCAGCCGCAGTAACGCCCATGTTGTAGTAGTAGCCGCTCTTCGCAGTTGCTACGGCCGTGGCGTTGGATAGAGCGCTGTCAATCAAGCAGGCATTACCCACAACCGGGCCACCAGCAGGACACACTGTGTTCGGTCCACCAGGTCCCAGGGTGGCGATGGTAGGAGCAAAGCCCACAGTGGGAAAGCCCGTTGAATAGGTCACTTGGGCCGTGTTCAAGGTTCGCAGCGAGCTTACCGAAGACGACTCGTTGGCTGCGATACGTGCACGCAGCAAGTTTGGAATAGCAATCGCGGCGATGATCAAAATGATCGCGACCACGATCAACAACTCAATTAGTGAAAAGCCCTTTTGTTTACGCATCTCTCGTTTCCCTCTTCTCCATGATCAGAAATTTTGGTCTCAATAGACCCAATTGCCGAATATGTTCGCATTTTAGCGGCCAGGGCCGAAGGTCACCTGGAACCATCGCTTCCAGAGTCTACCTGCTTTATTTCCAATGATCTCACGATCTTCGGTTACCCAGGTAATTCTGCTCAAATTCATCTTCAAGGGTCAAGCGTGTCACATTGTGGCGGGCGGGGTTGACAATTTGTGTCAATTTGGGACGGGCTCAAATCGTGGCCACAGCAGAGAATGGCTCGCCACTGTTGTCTTACAATTGCCGTCTATCTCCATGAGCATCCCCGTCGACAGCCTTCACATCGAGCCCGACATTTCTCGAGCTTGGTCTCTCCCAGCACAGTTCTACACAGACACTAGCATTTTTGAGCTGGAGAAAGAACGGATCTTCGCGCGGACCTGGCAGGTCGTGGGACACGGCAATCAACTTAGGAACACCGGCGATTTCTTCACCGCGGAACTTCAAGGTGAGCCATTGCTTTTGGTGCGGGACGCGAGCGGGGAACTGCGCGGTTTCTA
>DATHMF010000050.1 GCA_035487355.1 Terriglobales bacterium
GGATCGTAGGCGCGCACATGCACTCCGCGATCAAGCAGCCGGCGGGCAAGGTCAATGGAAGAAGACGCAGCCACTGAGTTGGTGTTGGGCTTGAAGGCGAGACCGAGAATGCCCACTTCCTTGCCGGCAACCGGCTCAACCAGCCGCGAAAGTTTTTCCACCACGCGATCGGTCAGCGAACGGTTCACCTCACGCGCCGCAGTCAGGATGCGCAGCGAGATGCCCTTGCCCATGGCGAGTTGGGCGAGCGAATCCATGTCGGCTTCGACAAACGCTCCGCCGAAGCCGGCGCCGGGTTGCAAACAGCGTGGAGCAATTTTCTTATCGAGACCGAGCGCCAGCGCCAGGTCAACGGCATCGGCGTTCACGTGCTCGCACAGCGAGGCCAGCTCGTTGATGAACGAAATCTTGGTAGCCACAAAGGCGGTAGAGGCCTCGCGCACCAACTCGGCGGTCTCGTGGTTGGTTACGATCACCGGTACGCCCCGCATGACCAGCGGGCGAAACACCTGCTTGAGCAGAAGTACTGCCTGGTTGGAATTGGTCCCGAGCACAATGCGGTCGGGCCAGTTGAAGTCTTCCACGGCGCAGCCATCGGTCACGAAAATGGGCTGGGAAACGATCACGATCTTTTTGCCCGTGGCTTCAATGCGTTTCTCGATGCGGGCTGCGGTGCCTACGGGCACCGGAGTCATGATGACAAAAACAGTGCCCTCCGCCACCTCACGCGCGACCTGCTCGGAGATTTCTTCCAGGTAGCGATACGAATCCGCAGCGAAAAAGATGATTTCTGCTTTTTGAGCGAAAGAGACCAAGTCTGTGGAATAAGTCAGACGGGCAGCGCGCAGGTTGCGGCGAAGAATATCTTTAAGGTTGCGCTCGTAGAACGGTGTATTGCCTTCGGCCAGAGACTCCACCCGCGAGCTGTCTTCATCAAACACCGTGACCGGTGTGCCGAAATCTGCCAGGCACGCAGCCGCCACGGTGCCGAGGTATCCGGTTCCGTACACTCCAATTTGCATACATCCTTCTCTTTCTGGGGATAGTACTCACTTGCAAGGGGGAGATGCAGCTTGCATACGTTTTAATCCCTGGCGCGTTGGCGTGCAAGTCCGAAAGAGGACATGTACTCCAGAGGTCCAGGATTGGCCCGATTCGGAACATGTACTTTCGTGTTTACAAAGCAGCGGAAGGCAGAGCGACCTTGGCAAGATCGTTCCAGCGTTCGTGCTCGGCTTCACGAACCAGCGTGATCTCCTTCACCAGGAATTCACGCTCGCCAGTATAACTTGACCATTGCTTGCGGGCTTCTTCCAGCGCTTTTTCTGCAGCGGCGCTTTCGGCAAGCTTCGCCAATGTGACATGCGGAACATAAGCCCAGGGATCTTCGGCGCGAAAACCGTACTGGTTCAGCCGGCGATGCAACTCGCGTACCTGGCGGCCGCCCTGATGAAGGCCCAGATAAACCGTGTTGGTCGCAGGCAAAAAAGTTTCCGCCTGGCCGAGCGAGACCGGCACAGGTTCGGCTTTGTAACAAATTCTTTTCAAAGCAGAGAGCAATTTTTCCGGGGGCGATTCCAGCACGCGCGGCGAGAGCAGCGTAAGATGCGCGCGCATATGGGCCTGCTCGGGAGCAAACCGGCTGCGCAAGCCTTCCACAAAACTGGCCAGCGGACCATTGAGATAGGTCACCACGGCATAACGGGCGAGCTGCATGTCAGTTCTCAGTTCTCAGTTCTCAGTTCTCAGTTCTCAGTTCTCAGTTCTCAGTTCTCAGTTCTCAGTTCTCAGTTCTCAGTTCTCAGTTCTCAGTTCTCAGAAACGATAACAGGGTTTTTTGCGAGGGTAACAAAAATGTTCCTCAAGGAAACTTTTTGGACCGCTCAAAAGAGCCCCGAATGTTTATGCGTCGGAAGCTGAGAGTGGGGCACTTGCTGAACAAGTCTATTTCAAGGCTAAGTCATTGAAATAAAATGACATGAGCCGTCATTTTCTGGCATAAGCAGCAAGTACAGCGGCAATGGATTTTCAAAGAGCTCAATTCTTTTTTCTAAGGGCTCCGCGGTAAACCGCTGCGCCCTCGTGCTACGCTCGCGCTATCTCGGCGCTCGCTTCGCCCTCACCCTTTTCTAAGGGCTCCGCGGTAAACCGCTCT
This sequence comes from Terriglobales bacterium, assembly GCA_035487355.1. NCBI lineage: Bacteria > Pseudomonadati > Acidobacteriota > Terriglobia > Terriglobales > Terriglobales bacterium. The sequence goes on from DATHMF010000050.1 coordinate 2,156, forward strand.
GCCCTCGCTGTCCGTTCGCGCGCGACAGCGCTCACTTCCAGCTCACCCTTTTTCTAAGGGCTCCGCGGTAAACCGCTGCGCCCTCGCTGTCCGTTCGCGCGTGATAGCGCTCACTTCCAGCTCACCCCTCTTCAAAAGCCTCCGCGGCGAACCGAGAACAGAGAAGAAAGCGACAACTAGTGCGGTACTTGCTGAACAGTCCATTTCAAGGCTAAGTCATTGAAATAAAATGACATGAGCCTTCGTTACCCGACATAAGCAGCAAGTGGTTCCCAGTACAGCAGGCAATCATTTTTCAAAGAGCTTCTTTTTTCTAAGGGCTCCGCAACGCTGCCCGTTTGGCTACGCTGCTCCGCCCTCGCGCTGCTCTCACCCGGGCCACTAGCCCCTACATTCTTGAATGCTTTAGGCAGCACTTTAGAGCATCCCTGTTTTAGGGACACCACAAGAAAATGATAGGCCAAGACCCTTAAAGGACCAAGAGTTTGATATCACTTTAATACCATTATTGGAATTCAAGATAGTTCTGGCTTCTCAGCTAAAGGCAAAATGTTTCTTGGGAACCCTTTCAGAACAAGGGATGCTCAGCCCTTGTTCAGGTCGCAAAATGCAAAGGGACTCATTCACGTGGATGGGCTAGGTTTAGCCCTCATCCCACGGGCTTACCCCACAGCCGGGGACGGCTGTGCCACACAAAGCTGCCACACAGAGCCGGCGAGACGCCGGCGCTACGCAAGAAGGCCCGCAGGTTTGTTGCCTGCGGGCCTTGTGGTTAGAAGTTAGGGTTCGAACTTCAGAAGGTCAGACGGAGACCGAGCTGAAGCACGCGTGTAGTAGCAGCACTGGTGATCTTGCCGAAGTTGCCTGGTGCCGCTGCCGTAGCCGGGACTCCGGCTGCGGGGTTGTTCAAATTGGCGTGGTTGAAGACATTGAGTCCTTCCGCGCGGAATTCCAACTTGAAGCGCTCGCCCAGGTTGAAGTTGCGGGAAAGAGCCATATCTACCTGAACCAGGCCAGGGCCGGTCAGGGAGTCGCGCGGCATATTGCCCTCTACAGGTTTCCCGTTCACCGCAAGGACCCTCGTGCCCGCCGGAGTAAAGAAAGCAGCAGTATTGAACCACTGCGCAGCCGATGTATTGGAGAGCACCGGATTGAAGTATTTACCGGTGGCAGGATTAACCTGCAGCACGCCACGGTCGTTATTGGTGCCATCGAGGTTGATATCGGCTCCATCGGTCACAGTAAACGGCAGGCCGCTGCGTACGGTCACGATGGGGTCAATGTTCCAGCCGTTGACGATCCACTTGAGGATCGAGCTGTCACCACTGTAGTAGCTGATATCCCACAGGCCCGACATCACGAACTGATGGCGCTGATCGTCGTCGGTACGGCCTGCATCCTCGCGCAAGTTGGTGAAGTTCTGCACGCCACCCTGGCTTGTGCTGTTCTGCAGTTGCACGCTCTCCCAAGTCTTGCCATAGGTATAGAAGCCAGTCACGCTGAAATGGTGCCCCATTCTCTTGATGGTTGAGATCTGGAGCGCGTGATAGTGCGCTGTCTGGTTGGAGCGCATCAGCAGAATCTGGCCAAACGGAACTGTCGCCGGAAGATTCAACGTATACGGACGACGTGAGAGCACATTCGCGGTTGCTGTCGAAGCAGTCGGCGTGATGATCGGATAATTGAGATCCGTGGCAAAAGGCAGGTTATGGCTCAACGAACCAACATAAGCCGCCATCACGCTCCAATCTTTCGTAACCTGGCGCTGCAAAGAGAGGTTCAGTTGATAGGTGTAGGGCCACTCGAAGTTGCGGTCAATGGCAAAAATCGAGCCGCCTGAGTTGAATTGACCGTTGTAGGGGAATGGTACAACGCCGCCAGGAAAATTGCGATACGGCCTGGTGAGTGTGCCGCCCGTGGCGCTGCCTACGTTGGAGAATGTGAGGCGGGTAGCAAACGGCTCGAAGTTGGTGGTCGTGTTCCACTGGTTGCCGGAGGTCGATCCATAGAAGACGCCGGCGCCGGCACGGAGCGAGGTTTTGCCATCGCCTGTAATATCCCAAGCTATGCCGATGCGGGGAGAGAAGTGATCTTTACGGGTATCGGCAATACCACGTGGAATACCGGGATCACCAGCAAAAAGAAGTCCCGGGGGCGCGCTGGGATTGACCGTGGATTGCGCGATCGTACCCGGCAAACCAACCTGTGGACCGGGGATAAACGTGGATTCGCGGTTCTTACCGCCTGTATCCACGGGAGGAGTTTGAACGTCATAACGCAAGCCCAGGTTGACGGTCAAGCGATTATTGAACTTGATGTCATCCTGTACGAAGAAGGCGGTGTACCAACTGTTGGTATAACCTTTGTCTGGAGAATCCTGCGATACGGTATTAGGAATACCAAGCTCGAAGTCAGCAAGGGAGTTGTTGGTTAAACTTCCATTGAAGCCGAAGACGCCATAGTTGTTCAGCAAGGTTTGCTGAATATCTTTATCGAGCGAGAGCTCAGCACCGAACTTAATGGAGTGGCGGCCGTGGTTGTAACTGAAGACATCACGAACGGAGTAAAAATTAGTGCCCGCCAGCGGTCCGGCAATGGCGTTGCTCAGGGTGAAGAAATTGTTGACGGTGATCTGGGGCAACGAAGGTGTGCCCTGAATGAGAAACGGCCCCTGCTGGGTAAGCGGTGTACCTGCAAATGGCCCAGCCAGAGCAGTGAGGGAGGTCTCAGGCAGATTTAAGCGTCCGCCATAGTTACGGGTGTAGTTCAGCCACACTTGGTTAATCATGTGGTCATTCACAGTCCAGGTGTCGCTAGCGTTAGCGTTGTACTGCCGCCAGTCGAAACGCTGGAGTGACCAGGGCAGGTTGCCGCCCGGACGTTGCGTGCTTTTGCCGTACGTTTCAAAGAGGCTGAGAGCCAATTGATGATTATGGGACAAGGCATGATCAATCTTGATCAGGCCTTCATTACGGTCGTCATAGGTGGATTGAAAACCCTGCCATCCATTTGTTCCCGGGACATTTGGCCTGGGTAAAAGGTTGTTGAGTATTAACATCGCGGTTGGATCCAAGCGATTGGCAGGAATCTTGTTGCCGGGGAATTGGGGTTTGCCGGCAAGACTCGGATCATTAATTCTTGGATCAGCCGAAAAATCACCCGTCAGTTCGGCTGCCGATGGCAGAATCGCACCATTCAAGAACGGATCGGTAATCTGGCGCAGTCCGGAATACGATAAGAAGAAAAAGGTCTTGTCGTGAATGATGGGACCGCCCACGGTTCCACCATACTGATTGCGGTGGAGTGGAGGCTTGGGCGATGTGGTATTTCCCCAATCGTTGGCATTAAAGATGGTATTGCGCACGTATTCAAAGAGCGAGCCATGCCATTTGTTGGTACCCGACTTGGTGAGCACGTTAATCACGCCGTTGGCAAAGCGGCCATATTCGGCGCTGTAGCTGTTGGTCTGTACGCGGAATTCCTGGACGGCATCGGGGCTGGGAAGAATGTTACCGGTGTTGCGCAGGCCAGTCATGTTATTGCCGCCATCAAGGTAGTAGTTCACCGAACCGGTGCCGCCATCCACGCCACCGTTAATCAAAGTGCGCTGTTCAGGATAACCGAGAACGATGCTGTTATCGTTCCTCTGAACACCAGGGGTCAAATCCAGCAGCTTGTAAAGGTTGCGGTTGACCAGAGGCAGGGCAGCGATCTCCTGGGGCTGCACGGTGCGGCCAATCTCAGGGTTGGTGACGTTGATCAGGGGAAGCGCATCGTTGACTTCCACGGTCGTGCTGGTTGCACCCGTCTGCAGGCCCACATCGGCCTGCGCGATCTGGGCGACTTCAAGCACGAGGCCGGTGCGCACATATTTCTTGAAATTGGGAGCCGTCACTTCGAGCTTATAGTTACCGACGGGAAGAAATTCGAGCCGGTACGCGCCCTGGTCGTTGGACTGGGTGACGTGACTGGCGTTGGTATCAATGTTAATGGCTGTGACCTGGGCGCCGGGAACCACGGCGCCGGTTGAATCGGTCACTGTGCCCGTCAAGGTCGCGGTTGTGATCTGCGCCTGAAGGCCTGGTACCGCAAGCCCAAGCAAAGCTACGAGAAGCAATACAAATATTTTTTTACTCATAATCTGGAGCCCTCCTGCCCCCTGTTATGCCAATACTGGCAAATGTTTTAAATACCGCAATACGAAACTTTGTTTCATATCTAAGTCAACACATTGAAAATCCGGTCTTCGCCGAATTTAATTGTGTTTTTGCATTCTTACATGCCCTATTGAGTGAAACTGGCCGCCGGAAAGTCCCTGCAAAACCGTTTTACTACCCTAAGAGACCTAGCTGGGTTCGCTGGATTCTTGTCACTTTTTACGCGAAACACATACCGAAGCCTCGCCTGCAGTAACCGGAATTGCACTTGGCAAGAATATCACTCCCTGGCTTGACGGTCTCTTTCATGCAAAACGCAGACGCACACCTTCGTACACTGGACTTTGGTGCTTTTTCCATTCCTGGGGCTGCGCGCTGCGCACTACAATGTGGCACGGCGCACCATTATATGGGAAAGCAAAGTGCAGTCAAGAGAAATCATAAATACGGGCATATAGGCGAAAATAGCAGAAAATAGCGGCCACTCCTGCCGTCAGCAGTCCTTCCATATCCAAAGGAACATCTTGTCATTTTCGTGCAAAAGGGCCCTCGGCGGCACGGCGCTCCGGAGCCGGAACCATAACAGTACATATTTTACTTCTGGCTACCGGTGATAGATTCGGGTGAATATCAGGTTTACAATCTCAAAACCAGTTGGGAGAACACGCTGATGCCTGATAGTCCGGACATCGATGAGATCATTAAGAGCGCACAGGCGCGTATAGCCGCCGAAAACCAGCGAGCGCGTCAGGAAAAAGCTGCCAAGCTGAAAGAAGAGCAGGAAAAACAAATCAATCAGTTTCAAAAAGCCCTGGTCCTCTATTTCCGGCCGGAGGTATATGCGGCGATCAATCTGCAATATGTCTGGCAGAATGGGCCTACAGCACGATTCGAATACAAAGGCGCTGTGATACAAATTACGCGTCCACCAGGCTCGCAATTTCGCGTGACCGCAACCAAGGACCATAAGACCTTCGAGGGCTTCGTGGAAATCTCAGGCCTTCTTAATAAACAGACTTTGATCGGCGACCATATTCTTGATGCCGTCTCGCAGTTGCTGACAAAATTCAGCGGCTAAGCTGATTCTCTATTCTTCGCTCTATCCGGATGATTGAGCTCATATTCCCAATTTGAATCTTAGACAGAATTCACCGGTAGAAACATGCCGGAGGGAAAACACATGGAAAATCAATCCGACCTGCCAACGCGTGGTTGAAGAAAGTGGTTTAAAATCGAAGTAGTTTAAAATCAAAGTAACAATTCAGTCGGGGCGTAGCGCAGCCTGGTAGCGCACCTGCCTTGGGCGCAGGGGGTCACAGGTTCAAATCCTGTCGCCCCGACCAATGTTTTTGTTAATCGCCAATCATGCTATCGTAATCTCTTCCAGGATATAGACCTTGAGCGGCCGCATTCTCCCCGTGCTGTGTATCTCCGTGGCAGTTGCTATTGCTGGGTGCGATCACGCGACGCCGGGGAACTGGAATTCGCCAAACGCGGAAGCGCAATCACTGTCGGTCGGCAATGCGTCCGGGTTGACGATGCAAGTGGCTGAAGAGCATGCAGGTCCGAGCTTGTGGATCAGTATCCCCGGTGAACCATCGGGCCAACAAGCGGTTTTTGTTCTCTTGCCTGAACATGTTACGGTCCGCAGACACGGCACAGATCAGGCTGAGCACCTGTACCTGTGGCGGCCGGGCAAAGCTGGTCAGCGCTTTAACTGGACGCGTATTGGGAACGCTTTACAGTGGGAGACGGAGTTCGCGTCCGGTATACATTTTCTGGCGCGAGTTTCCCTGGAACCCGATGGCGTTCTTTACCACTACGAGTTTATTAACCGGTCGGACGTAGATTTCGATTCCGTTCAGGCGGTCACTGACCCGCGAATGGTCTCACCTCTGTTCCACGACGTCCGGCTCGAACGAACTTATATCCACACTCCCAACGGCTTCGTTTTACTGGCCTCCGAAATGCCCGAACGTTTAACGATGCCACTCGACACCTGGCTGCCTAATCGGTATCGCGCTTCATTCGCGTGGCCCGTTCCAAGCGATCGTGTGCAGAGGCAGGCCGATGGCGTCACGTTCTTTAACGCTTCTACGAAGGCCGATCTGCCAGTCCTTGTCACTTCATCGGTGGACCACCGTTGGTTTATGGCTACGTTCTCTCGCAACCCAGGCAACTTATGGACGAATCCTGAGCTTACTTGCCAGCACGCCGACCCGGAAATCCCCCTCTTGCGCAAGAGTCAAGGGGTAGTCGAGGAGAAGATGTTGCTTTTTCAGGGAGTACTGGATGACGTTATCAGCAAGGTACGTCAACAGCGTGAAGGTTTAAAATTAGGTTCGTAGCCAGGTAAGTGCGCGGATGCAAGGGCTTGACTTCAGGCGGCTTGCTGCAGAAAGTTCTGAAAATCATCCCGCCAGGCGGGCGACTAAATTCCTTAACAAATTACCCTTAAGCTGCTGTGGATTTGGCTACATTAGATTCAGATTAAAGACCTTTTACCAAGTCGCGCTTTCCGTTAGACTTGCGTGCACACATGAGACAGTCAAGGCCAGCAGGATTTAACCGAATATTCATTTTTGCGCTCGGTCTTGGCTTGAGCCTCACGACGGCGGCCGCCGGACAGCAAGCAGGTTCTTCTAAACCAACGGAGAGCGGCCAGGCACCAGCTTCTTCGTCTACGCCGCCTTCATCTGACTCATCTTCCTCGACCGTCACTTCTGTAAAACAGAGGTCCGCATCAGCCGGAGTTGGCCGGCGCATTCCTGAGCACCGCGTCAGAGGAGGGCCGGGGCCGGCGGCGCTGCTGGGCCGTGTGCAGAGTACGGATGGGAGCCCGCTGGGTGGGGTCCAAGTGATCTTGACGCCTGCGAACGGGAAGAAAGTTGTTCGCCAGAGTGGGGGCGATGGAATCTTTCGCATACCTGGGGTCCCTCCGGGAAAATATCAGTTCAGCTTTCAACTGACGGGGTTCGATCCGCTGGTGCAAAACGAGGTCACGCTCAATGCGGGAGAAGTGCTGACGATTGAGGTCAAGCTGCACGCCACGGGTGTGGCGGCGAGCGCTGGTGGCATCCCGCAAAAACGTATTCCCACGGAACGCCCGATGCCTGAGAGCAACCTGGGAGCTGAGCAGGCCGAAGCTTCCGACTATCACGAGCTTTTCCGCCGGCCGGTAGAAGAAATGCAGGCACAACTTCAGCCGGAGAATATTCCTGACTACAAGGTCATGATTCCCGATCCGGACCGCTGGGACCCGAGCATGCCGGCGTGGCTCAGGTACGACCGCAGTGGAGAATTCCCCTACACGAGCAGCCACTGGTGGGACCCGTTCAACCAGAACCGGCTCAAGGGCGACAAGCCCATCTTTGGGCAGAACACGTTTTTTAATTTCACGGGAACGAGCACTACGGCAGTGGATGTGCGCAATCTTTTTGTTCCCAGCGGGGTCTCGGCGCAAAACGCGGGCAGCAGCAAGTTTTTCGGAAAAGGCGGACAGGTTTTTCTGGAAGAAACGGTGCGGCTCTCCTTCGATCTCTTTCATGGCGATACCAGCTTCAAGCCGGTCGACTGGCGCGTAAAAATCACGCCTGCCTTCAACATCAATCAGATATGGGCGAAAGAGCGCGGGATCGTCAACATTGATGTCCGCAAGGGCAGCAACCGCACCGATGGACACGTAGGGCTGCAGGAAGCGTTTGTTGAGAAAAAAATCGCCGACCTCGGGCCCAATTACGATTTTATTTCTGTGCGGGCCGGCATTCAGCAGTTCACCAGCGACTTCCGCGGATTGCTGTTCTCGCAGGAGCAACCCGGGGTTCGCGTCTTCGGGAACCTGCGATCGAACCGGTTTCAATACAACGCCGCCTATTTCTTCTTCCTGGAAAAAAACACCAACAGCGGATTGAACACCTTCGAGAACCGCCATCAGCAGGTGTTCCTGGGGAACTTTTATATACAGGATTTCTTCGCGAAGGGTTACACCACGCAGTTCAGCTATCACTACAACAAAGACGACGCCAGCGTGCATTTTGATGACAACGGGTTCCTGGTGCGTCCGGCGCCGATTGGCAGCGTGCGGCCGCATAACATTCGCGCCTACTACATCGGATGGACGGGCAATGGGCACATCAAAAAAATAAATATCAGCCACGCTTTTTACCAGGCGCTGGGCCATGATGACCTGAATCCGATTGCCGGGCGGCGGACGGACATTAATGCGCAGATGGGGGCGCTTGAGCTTTCCGTAGATAAAGACTGGGTGCGCTTCCGCGCCTCGGCATTTTTTGCTTCGGGTGACGACAAGCCGCGAGACAGCGAGGCACGCGGATTTGACGCTATCAGCGAAGCGCAGACGTTTGCCGGGGGCATCTTCAGCTTCTTTAATCGTGAAGGGATCCGCCTTACTGGAACGGGCGTTGGTCTGGTTGCGCCCGACAGCTTTTTGCCGAACCTGCGTTCGAGCAAAGAAGAGGGACAGGCGAACTTTGTTAATCCGGGACTGGTGCTGGGGAATGTGGGCGCCGACTTCAATATCACCCCGAAAATCCGTGCGGTGACGAATGTGAACTACATGCGCTTTCATCACACCGATCCGCTGGAGCTGTTGCTGTTCCAACCGCACATCAACCAAAATATCGGATTGGATTACAGCGTAGGCGTAACTTACCGGCCGCCGCTCTCGGAAAACATGGTGATTACGGGCGGCGTGGCTGCACTTACTCCGTTTACTGGTCTGCGGGAAATTTATACCGGCAAGACCTTGGTTTCAGCATTCACAACAGTCCGTTTTCAGTTTTGAGGCGCGCACTAAAGATGACGAGCCATTTGAAAAACAGAAACTTTCGGCCGTGGATTCTAATACCAGTGGCCAGCATTTTTTGTTTGCTGCTTTTTTCTGTTTTTTCAGTCGGGAGGGCGTCCGCCCCGGTGGAATCCGTGAAACCTAAAGAGGCTGTGCCGCCGCCTCCGCGGCCAGCGCCTCCGGTATTGGCCGGGCAATCCCAAGAGGAGGTGGACGCAAAAACCGCTGGCTGCATCTCGTGCCACACCGCTACTGAAAGCGCCAGCATGCATCCCACGGACACAGTGCATCTGGGATGCACCGACTGCCACGGCGGCAAGGCCGAGGTAACGCTTCCGCCTGGGACTGCAGCAGGCTCTAGCGTGTATGAAGAGCTTAGGCAAAAAGCGCATGTGGCGCCGCGCTGGGCGGTGGATGCGCGGTCTTCGGCCAATCCGGTGCGGGCGTACACGAAGTGGCTGCAGGAAAGCGCGGAGTACATTCAATTCGTCAACCCGGGAGACCTTCGCGTCGCCGATCGAACCTGCGGCACCGCTGGTTGCCACGTACCTGAAGTACGGCGCGTGCGCACCAGCATGATGACGCACGGCGCCATGCTGTGGGCAGCCGCGCTTTATAACAACGGGTCTTTCCCACTGAAGAACGCGCACTTTGGGCAGAGCTATAGCCCGGAGGGGGTTCCGCAGAAACTGCAGACATGGCCTCCGCCGACTGATGAAGAGACGCGCAAGAAAGGAATCCTGCCTTACTTGCAGCCGCTGGAGCGCTGGGAGATTTCACAGCCCGGCAACGTGTTGCGCGTCTTCGAACGCGGCGGAGAGAAGCGGGCGGAGCTGGGCAATCCTGAAACAGAAGAAGAATCTGGACGCCCGGATGCTAAGTTGAGCAACCGTGGCTTTGGGACGCTGCTGCGCACCGATCCGGTCTTTCTGGGATTGCAGAAGACGCGGCTCTTCGATCCGCTGCTCTCTTTCCCTGGAACCAACGACCATCCGGGAGACTATCGCGGCAGCGGTTGCACCGGTTGCCACGTGATTTATGCCAACGACCGCGACCCGGTGCATTCGGGCACCTACGGGGAGTTTGGCAATGAGGGCCACAGCGCCACGGTTGATCCTACGATTCCCAAAAACGAACCGGGACATCCCATCCATCACGTCTTCACCAAGAGCATTCCCTCGAGCCAGTGCATGGTGTGCCATATACATCCGGGGACGAACATGGTGGCCAGCTATTTTGGCTACACATGGTGGGACAACGAAGTGGACGGCGAAAAGATGTATCCCGCCAAGCAGCACAACCCGAGCCAGGAAGAATATCGCGAAGTGCACATGAGCAATCCTGAGGGCTCGGCGGCGAAAGGGTTGTGGTCAGACGCGGAGTTCCTGAAAAAAGTAGGATCACCGGAATTTAACAGCCAGCTCAAGAACACGCAGTTTGGCGACTTTCACAGCCACGGTTGGATATTTCGCGCCGTCTTCAAGCAGGACCGAAAAGGGAACCTGCTGGATGAAAGCGGAGAGATCATCTCGCCCGATGATGCGGAGAAGTTCAAGAAAGCCGTGCAGTTGAAGGATATCCACCTGGAAAAAGGCATGCACTGCGTGGATTGCCACTTCTACCAGGACGCACACGGCAACGGCAAGCTCTACGGAGAGACACGGAATGCCATCGAGATTTCATGCGTGGATTGTCATGGAAGCATCCAGAGCTATGCCGCGCTGGCGACTAGTGGCCCAGCCGCTCCCAATGGCGGCGGCACGAATATGCTAGGCATGCGAACGCCGTGGAAGGAATTACGCTTCTACTGGAAAGACGGAAAGCTGTTCCAGCGTTCATCGGTCGAGCAGGGACGCGAGTGGGAGATCGTGCAGGTCAAGGACACGATCACTCCCGGCAATGAGCATTACAGCGAAAAGTCACGGCTGGCGAAAACCATTCAGAAAGACGGTACCACATGGGGCGGCGTTCCTGATCCCGATCACCTTCTTCACCTGGCGCACTCCGACAGCCGCATGACCTGCTTCAGTTGCCACAGCTCATGGACCACAACCTGCTTTGGCTGCCACCTGCCCATGACCGCCAACCAGCGCATGCCTATGCTGCAGAACGAAGGCACCATGACGCGCAACTGGACGGAATATGATTTTCAAGTCCTGCGCAACGACATGTACATGCTGGGCATTGACGGCACAGTGACTGGAAATAAAGTTGCGCCGATCCGCTCCGCGTGTGCCGTGGTTGTGAGTTCGCAAAACCAGAACCGCGACTGGTTGTATTACGGGCAGCAAACAGTTTCAGCCGAAGGGTTCAGCGGGACGGCATTCAGTCCTTATGTGCCACACACGGTGCGGGCCAAAGAGACCAAGACTTGCACTGATTGCCATGTTTCCAGCGCCAACAACAACAATGCCTGGATGGCGCAGTTGCTGTTGCAGGGCACCAACTTTCTGAACTACCTGGGGCGCTTTGCTTACGTGGCCACAGGAGACAAGGGATTTGCCGCAGTCGCATTTGCCGAGCGCAAGGAACCCGAAGCAGTGATTGGCAGCGACCTGCACAAGATTGCATATCCGGACAACTACCGCCTGCATCAGCAGGAAAAACTGGAGCTGAAAGAAGCTTACGAGCACAGCGGAAAGGAAGTATTGGACATACAGTTGCGCGGAGAGTATCTCTATGCCGCCATGGGCAAGGGCGGGCTGCGCATCTATGACGTAGCCAACATCGAGAACAAAGATTTTTCTGAGCGCATGGTGACGGCGCCGGTCTCTCCCCTGGGACAGCGTTTGTATGTACCGACGCGCTACGCGATGGCGGTAGCCGCGCCCAGTACTACCGCGCTTGATCCCGCGCGCAAGCATTTCCCGGAAAACGAAGAGCAGGCAATTCATCCTATCTATGCATTCCTGTACGTTGCCGACAAATACGAAGGGCTGGTCATCGTTGGCGATGCCTCGCCAAAGAGCAGAACTCCCGGCGTCTCGACGCTGCTCGATGGAGAGCCGCGCAACAACTTCTTAAAGCGCGCGCTGGCGTTCAACCCCGAGGGGCAGCTCAACGGGGCACGGCGCATTGCCATCGCCGGAGTTTACGCTTACATCCTTTGCGATGCCGGCCTCGTGGTCGTAAGCCTGGAGAACCCGCTGCAACCCAGGATCGTTGCCAAGATCGGCGCGCCGGAGTTGAACGATGCGCGTGGTATCGCCATACAGTTCCGTTATGGGTTTGTGGTTGATCGTGACGGACTGAAAGTTTTGGACGTCACCCATCTTGACCAGCCGCACCTCGTTCCCGCGGCAACGCTGGCTCTGACGGAAGCGAGAAATATTTCCGTATCGCGAACCTATGCCTACGTTGCCGCTGGAAAACAGGGTATGGCAATCGTTGATGTCGAAAAACCGGAGCATCCGGTGCTGGAACAAACTTTCAACGCGAATGGCGAGTTGCAGGACACCAACGACATCAAAATCGGCATGGTCAGCTCAAGCCAGTTTGCGCTGGTGGCAGACGGGCGGGCGGGATTTAAAGTTGTGCAGCTTTTTTCGCCGCAAACAGCGGCGAACTTCTATGGATTTAGTCCGCGGCCTGCGCCCAAGTTGATTGCCGTGTTTCACACCCACGGACCGGCGCTGGCAGTCTCACGCGGCGTTGACCGCGACCGGGCAGTAGACGAAAGCGGAAACCAGCTTTCAGTGTTTGGAAGGCGCGGCTCAAGACCGTTCAACCTGGAAGAGATGCAGCGGCTGTTTTTACGCAATGGAGAGCTGTATACGGTGAGTGATGATCCGCCGGGCCAGCCGGTGGAGCCTGTTAAGCCAGCGGTGGCGGAGAGAGTTCCTTCGAATTCAAATTGATGTGGTTTTTGATGAAGATAAATCAGCGTTGGGAAGATTTGGCGGAGACGTGGGTCGGAGGATGCTTTTCCCCGGGAAAATATCAAGACGTAGAGTGAACCGAGAAAATTCCCTGAAGCTGCATGAACGATACACATCCTCGGGGTCCTTCGACTCCGCCCTCGCTCCTGCGTCGCTCGGACTCCGCTCAGGATGACAGATTGATTAAGGTCATCCGCAAATTAGAAAACGTTGCTTATTTCCCGCCTGAAGGCTCGTCGGTATGGGTTGGTTCGGGCGGCGACTCTCCGGTTATCTCCTGGATCGTGTATGTGCTGTGGAAGTTTCCGCGCTGCTTCCAATCGTGGTACTGGTGGCACAGGAAACATGAGTTCTCTGCTTCTCCTACTTTTGCCGGGTCGCCGTTGTGGCAGCTTTGGCAGGTCTTGATGCTGGGCATCAGCACGTCAGAGCCCTTTTGGCTGGCCGTCGCGAACGCGTGGCAGGATTCGCATGACACGGCGCCGTGAGCCTGATGGCTGAAGATGGCATTGGGCATCCAGCGGTAGGTCAGGGCCGACGGTTTCACAGTGGGAAGCGCTGGCGAATTTGCCGCAGCCGGTTGAGCGGAAAAATCGAGCTGATGGCAGTGCTTGCAGGTGCTCAGCCAGAGCAACTGCTCGGACTGGCCGACGCGCTGCGACACCCACTCATCGCCGTTCTTTGGCGGCGGGAGCTGGGTGATCTCAGGGACCTTACGCGTGGGCAGCCAGGCATCGTGGATGGCGTCGGGATTTTTACTGATGTAATCCTGAAATTTCTGCAACAGGAAAGCGTGCACGATTTCCGGCTTCTGGTGCGGGACGGATTCGGCGAAGTGCTCATCGAATTGCAGCTTGTGACACGACGCGCAATTTTTTTCGTAGCTGGTGGGCGGCATCAGCTCGTATCCGGCATCGGGGTGCATGACCTCGCCGGGACCAGATGCCGTAGCGGCCGCGAGTTGCAGGTGTGGATCGGCATACTTCCAGGGGCCACCCGCTTCGGCCGCGAGGCGATGGCAGTCGCTGCACTCCAGCTTCACGCGACCGGATGGTCCCATAATGGAGTCGCCCATGTGGGCAGCGTGGTTGAAGGCGATGGTGGATGGATTCTTAAATCCATCGCGCAGCGGAACAAATTCGGGGTGGTTACGGTTGAATCCGCGAATATCTGTCACAAAACGCGAATGACCATCCTTGGTCCCAAGATCAGCGTGGCACTGCACGCACTGCCGGTCCTGCACGCGAACCAGCCGCATCAAGCCCTGGTGCTCCACGTGGCAGGAAGCGCAGGAAGGAGTAAAGAGCTGGTTGGCGTGGTGCGCCGGCGCCTGGTGACAGGTGAGGCAAGCTTCGTCGCTGACGGTCTTCCTGAAACCCGCAGTCTTGACACCATTGACGATGCTCGCATGGCACAAACTGCAACGGTCGGCAAAAAACGAATGTGCGTGGGAGAGAGGACCTTTGCTATAGATGGCCTGCTTCTTCCGGGCGTAGCCAAAACCGAGCCAGACTAGAGCGACCGCCACAACGGCGATGCAGAGAACCAGACGCCAAAGCTTGAAGCCGCCGAAATACTTGAAGTAGTTCAGGTCGTGGCGTGTGCCCAGCGTTTTGGCAGTTCGGATTCTTCCCACGTTTTTCCTCTAGCTGTAGCGCAAGGCCATGACGGCGTGGATTGCGCCCAGAATGATCAATAAGAATGACAAGGGAACATGCACCAGCAGCCAGCTATACAGAATGCGATGCAGGCGCGACTGGCGGTCGAGGTCGCGCTTTTCTTCGCAAACATTTTCCAGGTCGTCAATCACGGGCTTGACGGACTCCGGCGTGAGCGTGCGCAACTGGATAAACAAGGCCTTCGAGGTCCGGCGATCGTTCAATCCATGGCGGTAAGCGCCCGGTTGAGCGAGATAAGGCCTGATGGTCTCCACGTACGATTGCTGCAACTGCATAGCGGCCTTCACGTCGACCCGCACCAGCGTGGTCGTCGTAGTATGTATGCCGGTCTGGCCAACGGCGGGCACCTGCAGGCCGTATTCATTTTTCTTTTCGGTGAGAGAGCTGAACAACTCATCGGCCTCCTGCAAGAGCTGCTTCTGCACGCGAGGAATCTGGTTATAAATCGTTTCCATGGGCACGCGATCGGTCATCATGCGCGGCATGTAATGCTGCAGCGCCACGCCCAGCAGGCCCGTGACTATGACCAAAGTAAAAACCCACATCATGCCGCGGGTAAAGCCGCTCGACCCGAAGCTGAAGGTGGCGTGGAAGAGAATCAGCGGATAACTCAGAAGACCGAGCCAGAGATGGCCGCGCATCCAGGTCTGGGCACGTCCGACGCGCCAGATGGGGAATTTTTTGCGCAGGCTGAGCAGGGCGGCGTAAATCATCAAGCCGTATCCCGCGCTGCCAAACACAAGACCGGGAATGCTGCCGCCCGAGAGCGGACCGCGGGAGAAGAAGGCATACAACGAATAGGTCAGGGCAGCGAACAAAAACAGGAATACCGTCCAGATGGCCCAAACGCGTTGTGTGCGATCAATGTGCAAGTCTTGTTCTCCCCTTCATGACATCTATTTCTTGAACATTTCGCTGAAGAATTGTGCGGGGTTGACGCGGTGGGCGGCGTCGTGCGGACAGGCGTAGACGCAACTTGGTTCCGGATAATCATTACAAAGGTTGCAACTGGTCGCCTTGCGCACTATCCTCGCCTTCGCCTTCTTGGCGGTCTCCTGGCCTTCGGCGAGGAGAGCGATCTCTTCGCTGACCGGGCCCTCGGCGCTGAACTCATGCAGATTAATATTGCCGTAAGGACAATTCTTGGCGCACAGGCCGCAACCGATGCACCAATCTTCAATGATCACTTCCAGCGAATTTTGCCGGCGAATCGCGCCCACCGGACAGCCCACCATGCACAGCGGATCGCGGCACTGGCGGCACGAGGTGGCAATCAGGTAGCGGTCGAGGCGCAGGCCATCGCGAATCAGGCGGGTGATTCCGTCATGCGCATCGGCGCAGGCTGTCACGCATTGATCGCAGCGCGTGCAGCGGTCGAGATCAAGCACCAGCAGGTTTTGCGCTTCCATGAGACCCTGGCGCAGGAATTCATCCACGGGAACATTGCTGACCTGGGCAAAGTGCGTCTGGTTCTCGCGCAGGCGCTGGGCGCTGATGGCTTCGAGCTGGGCACGAATATCGGGGAAGAGCCGCATCATTTCCTTGAAATCTACGGCGGCGATGCGGACCACTTCCACGTGATCAAGGGCGGAGCATGTAGCACTGCGCTTGCCTGCGCCCAGCAGCCCGATTTCACCGAAGTAATTTCCCTTGGAAAGATAGGCGAGCACGAGCTCACCCCCGGGATATTTCTCGCTGACCTTCACAAAACCTATGCGGACAAGATAAAAGGCATCGGCCAGGTCGCCTTGCCTGAAGATGACATCGCCAGGGGCGTAGCGCACCAACTCCACCTTCGAGCGCAAATCATCAATGAACTCGGGCGTCAGCGAAGCAAAAATGGGAACGCTGCGCAGGTGGGTCTCAAGCGCCCGCAGGCGGTATTCGATCTCGAGCTTGGAGCGGAAGGTCTTGTTCTTCTGCAGCACGTCGAGCACGTTGCGCAGCATCTCGAGCACAACACAATCGGTGGCGGCGCGCGCGGTGGCGGAACGCGGATAAAAACTCATACACGTCATTTCGCCGAACAGGTCGCCGGGACCGAGCTTGGCCACAGGGTTGTCGTAAGAAAGTTCCACCGGAGCATCAATCGAAATATGGGTGCGGTTGAAATGTTCATCCTTGCGTGGCTTTTCCCGCCGGCCCACGAGCTTGCTGGTCAAAATGTTGAACAGCGCGGTCGGACCTCGCTCCGTGTTGACGTGGGCGCGAGGGCTGGAGATGAAAATATCAATCTCCCCCTCCAGGATGTAAAACGCCGTGGAACCATAGTCGCCTTCGCGGAAGAGAATCTCTCCCTTGTTGACGGCGCGCACCACCACGGAGCCGCGATTCAATTCGAGGAAGGTTCCGGAGACGCCCTGAAAGACGGGAAGGCGCATCAGATCTTCGGTCTCGCAGGAGAGCCCGGTCTCGAGCTTCTGGCCGACGGTGACCTTGTTGGTCAGCGCGCCGGTTGGGCAGGAAACCATGCACTCGCCGCAAGAGACGCAGCTTGAGCCGCCCATGGGATTATCCATGTCAAAGGAGATGCCGGCGTCATAGCCTTTGCCCTGGCGGGCGATCACAAAATTTTTGCGCAAATCGGCACAGGCCCGTATGCAGCGGTCGCAGAGAATGCAGGCAGCATGATCCACCAGGATGGTAAGCGAAGAGTCGTCTTGCCCGCGCGTGACTTCGCGGCGGGGATAGCGCGTCTCGGTGGCGCCGTACTGGCCAGCCATTTTTTCCAATTCGCAGTCGCCGGTGTGCCGCTGGCGGACGCAGGGCGTAGGATGATCGGCCATCATCAGCTCAAGCAAGGTCTTGCGCGCCGCGCGTACCTCTTCGGTATTGGTTTTGACCACCATGCCGGGATCAACCTGCCGGATACAAGCAGCGGTGTAAGCGCGGGCACCGACATCCACCACGCACATGCGGCATACGCCTACGGGCGCTTCATTCTGCTGATGGCAGAGCACGGGAATCTCAATGCCGTGTACGCGAGCGGCATCGAAGACGGTGGTCCCGGCGGGAACGGTAATGGCTTGCTCATCAATCGTGAGCTGAACCATCGAACCGGTAGACGTAGGCGCGGCGTGATGGCTCATGCTTTCTCTCCCTTGAAGCAAACGCCGGCTGGACAATAGCGGTTGAAAAGATGCTCTTCCACTTCCGGGCGAAAGTGTTTTAAGACAGATTGGATGGGCACGGGCAAGATCTGGCCCAATCCACAAATGGAGGCTTGCTTGAGAGCGTGCGAGAGTTCATCCACCAGCGGCAGGTCGGTGCGCTTATAGCTTCCATGAGTCCAGCCCTGGAGAATTTCCACCAGCTTTTGCGATCCGATGCGGCACGGCACACACTTTCCGCAAGATTCGTTGCGATAAAAACGCACGGCGTTAAGCGCCATATCCAGCATGCAGGTGCCCTCGGCACAGGCCACGATTGCCCCGGAACCCACCATGGAGCCGACTTTGCTCATGGTTTGCCAATCCAAAGGAAGGTCAGCCATTTCGGCAGGCAGATATCCGGAAGAAGGCCCGGAAGGAGCAAAGCCGATTAACTTGCGTCCATCGGGCGGGCCGCCGCCGAATTCATAAATCAGCTCGGAGTACTTGGTTCCCATGGGAACTTCGTAGATGCCGGGCTTCTGCACGTCGCCCGAGACGCCGACGAATTTCAATCCGGTAAATCCGTTGGCGCCGTGAGAGTTGAACCACTCAGGGCCCTTTGCGGCAATGGCCGTGGCAAAGGCCAGAGTTTCAACGTTGTTGATGACCGTGGGTTTTCCCCACAAACCTATGCTGGCCATGAACGGAGGCTTATTGCGCGGTTCGGCGCGCTTGCCTTCAATGGCTTCGAGTAAGGCGGTCTCTTCACCGCAAATGTATCCTCCGGGGCTGACGAACATGGTGATATCGAAAGAGAGATCGCTACCCAGAATTTTTCTTCCGACCAGATTTTTTTCATAGCAGCGGAGCAGTTCGGCATTGAGTATCTCTTCCTGCTCCTGATACTCATGGCGGATATACAGGTATCCGCGCTTGGCGCCGACGCACAGCCCGGCCAAAACCATTCCTTCGATCACCAGGTGAGGCAGTTGGGTGAGGATGTAGCGGTCTTTAATGGTCCCCGGCTCACTCTCATCGGCGTTGCAGATAACATATTTTTCCGGCGAGGGCGAATTGCGCACCACCTCCCACTTCTGGTTCGTGGGATAGCCTGCGCCGCCCATGCCCTTCAATCCCCCCGCCTTGATGCTGGCCAGAAGTCCGGGCCAATCGCGCGATTGCACATACTTTCTTAAAGCTGAATAAGGTCTCTCGCCGTCATAAGGATCGCTGGCCAGCCGCATCTCGGTACGGCGATAGCTCGAGGCCCGCGGCGGAAAGCCTCCGATGGTCTGCACGACGGCGGAGACGGCCTCGTCAGGAGAAAACCCGTCGTAGTAGCGGTCATTAATGACGAAAGATGGAGCATGGTCGCAACGGCCCACGCAGGAAACATTACGGATGGTCAGCTCATGCTCGGCCATGCCCTGTAATCTCTGTTCCAGCTTTTGCAGCAGGGCGGGCGCGCCCCGCAGATGGCAGGTCATATCATCACAAACTTTTACGATGACTTTTGCCGGCGGCTCAAGATAGAAGTGCGGGTAATAGCTGGCAATAGCGTGGAGATCGCGCAAGGCCAGACCCCGGCGATCTGCGATCCGCTTCAACTCCTCGGCGGGCAGATACTCGAACTTGCGCTGAACGTCTTTGAGTTCTTCAAAGACACCGTCTGTCTTATGTTCAACAGGCAGTACTTTGAAAGGGGCCTGCCCAGACACGTAATCTTGTCCTTTTGGTTCTAGAGCTTATTTAGTAAATACGGTTGTCGTCAGGGGCACGGATTTATCTGCCGTAAACAAGCCTCTTTAAACATTGGGCTTTAGCCACTGAGGCAGATTCCTTCCGTAAATCTGCGAGTATTTACGAAACAGGCTCTAACAATATAACGGTTCTGACTGTTAAGAAGTGCTGGGCGGGACTATAGCAAACAACGATGCTGGCGTCTACACGACATTAGTTCCATTAACAGATTGTTAAATCTGGGTTGCTTTTTTCTTCGTACAATACCTGGCGGGACGTCAGTGCTCCCCAAACAATTCTTCGATTGCGTTTGCACGCGACACAGGGTACAAAGTACACTTCCAGCATTTCTCTTATGGCTGACTTTGAGGTTTGGCAAAAGGCTCGCTTTCGCTTTGCGGTTGGAGTCGTCCTCCTGAACTGTCTTGCCGCTGTGTTTGCGGCCGCGCAGGGAAAAAGCGGCAATTCGAGATACGTTGGCCCGGGCTCCTGCAGCGCCTCCGCCTGTCATGGCGGCGTGCAGCCGATGTTGAACACCCGGGTCCTGCAGAACGAATACAGCACCTGGGTGGTGAAGGACTCGCACTTCAGGGCATTCCGCAGCCTGCAAAGCCCGATATCGCAGCGCATGGGGAAGCTGCTGGGAATCGGCAATCCTGCGAACTCACCCAAATGCCTGGCCTGCCATGCGCTCGCAGTTTCACCCGAGCGCAAGGGGCGCGACTTTGATATCAGCGAAGGCGTGAGCTGCGAAAGCTGTCATGGACCGGCATCGGCATGGCTGGGGCCGCACACGCTGAGAGGCTGGACCACGCAGCAATCGGTCGCGCTGGGAATGTATGACATTATGGACGTGGCGCACCGCTCCGAAAAGTGCCTGACCTGCCACCTGGGCACGGCGGAAAAAGAAGTAGACCACAAGATGATTGCGGCGGGGCATCCTGACCTGGTTTTTGAGCTCGATTCCTACAGCGCTATCGAACCGCCGCACTGGAAACCTTCGGGTGATCCGAATTATGGTGTGCGCCTTTGGGCCGTAGGACAAGCCATACAACTGCGCGAGGCCTTGAAGCGGCTGGCGCGGCGCACGCAAAGCGGGAGCTGGCCGGAATTTTCAGAGTACGACTGCTTTAGCTGCCACCACAGCCTGACCAAACCAGAAAGCAGTTGGCGGCAGGAGCGTGGGTATGAGAACCGGGGCGTAGGGTCGCCCGCGTGGAACAGCGCGCATTACACGATTTTGCGTATCCTGGCCAAAGACATTGACGCGAGCGCCAGCCAGCAACTCGAGACAGAACTGCAAAACGTTTATCAGGTCACCAGCAACATGAGCAGCTCACCCAAAGACATTGGCGAGAGCGCGCAACGCGCCAGCGAACTGGCTGCCAGCCTGGTAACCAAGATCAACGAGACCAAATTCGATAAAGAGCGCGCCGGCCGGTTGCTGCAGGAGATTTCCGCCCAGGGAGACAGCATCTCCAACCAAGACACACGTTCGGCCGAGCAGGCAGCCATGGCCCTGGACAGTTTGTTTATCTGTTATGAAAAACAGGGCAGCACGCATCCAACGGTGCGCGCGGCGATTGATGGATTGTTCCAGGAGCTGGATAACCCTTCCGCATACAACGCTCCGCGCTTCAGCGCACAGATGCACAAGGTCAACGCGGCGCTGCATGAATCAGGCATAGGCCAGTAAAAAGTTTAACCACAAAGGACACAAAGAAATTGCTAATCGGGTAATTGTGTAATTGAGTAATTGCAGATTAATGCATAACCTGAATTGCACAATTACCAAATTACGCAGTCACCCGATTACACAATTCTTCATTGAAGCAATGACCCGATGAATCAATTTCTCTGTGCCCTTTGTGGTAAAACCTACAACGTAGGATTGCGCGGGAATTTCAAATACGGCAGACGCACTCCGCGCAGCATCAATTGATCGGCACGCATGGCTGCTGGAGCGGAGAATCCCTGCGACGCCTGATCTGATACGTAATCATCCTGCTCTACGCCGTCGCCGCTGATTCCCAGACCTCCTACCAGCACACCATTTTTGTAAAGCGGGACGCTTCCGGGAAAGAAAACAATTCCACTCTGATTAGGATTGGCGGGCTGGCTTCCGTTGGTGCAGGGGTTTGCCACATCGAATTGATAAAGACTGAAAAACGGTCCGGGCATGGTGCCGTCAATTCCCGGAGGAAAGAAAGGCTGCGCGCCAAAGCTGATGGTGCGGTTGGTCACGGCGGTCCCGGGAGGCACGCCGGGGAGATCACCGGGATTTACCGTGGCGCTGCTGAAATAGACCATGTTGCGCGCCTTGGCGACGGCAACATCAATGCTGAAGACGGTCGAATCGGACATGCGATTCAGCGCCAGGAGGCTGCCATCCAGATCAACTACCGCGATGGCGAACTTCGCTCTCTGGCCATCGGGCAGGCGGATGACTGCACGCGTCTGATTTGCATTGGCAATCGCCTGATTCACGATGTTCTGCACATCGGCCTGCGTGAGCCCGCCGATGACACCGGCTTTTACCTGCACTAAATCTCCCTCGGGCACCTGACCGGGGCTCGCGACTGGGCCGACGACAAAGCCTCCGCTAAACACACCCACTGTCGTGCCGACAGGCCGCGTGGTTTGAGTGACGAAGGGCAACGAGATGCCATCAATCACCACGACGCCGGGCGCCGCAGGGTTCGCACCAAAGCCCGCACCTACAGCACCAGAAAACGCGGCGAACTCGGCGACATCGGGAGAGACGCCTGCTACGCCAACGCCTCCAACCAGGCGTCCGTTTTTGAATAGAGGTACACCGCCGGGATTGACCGCATTAGGGTTGGAATCGAAGGTATCCACCTTGCCGGTGATAATCCCCAGGCCGAGCGCGCCCCCACCGATAGAACGTGCAGGCGCAACCGCCTGCCCCGGAAGGAAGGTCGCGTTCAGTGGACATCCACGATTGGTGTTCTCAATGCCATAGAGGGCGGCGTTGGCTGCATTCGTGATTCCCGGCGGGAAGTGTATCCCGCTGATATAGCGCACAGTTCGAGAAGAGAGCGGCGCCTGATCGTTGCTGAAGAAAGATGCCGTGCGCGCAAGCCCAACTGCGAGCTCCGTCGCCGGCACGCTGGCGCTGAAGTTCCCCGTGGCCGTTGCCGGGGCCCCTGACTTCTGGTAAACCGCCAGGATATTTCCTCCGCGATCGGTCACTGCGATTACGAAAGCAGCATTCACCGACACGGCAGCGCTCTGCACAACGCTTTGCACATCGCCTACAGTCAGGGTCTGCACCGGCCCCGGAGGCGGTGGCGTGGGAGCGGGAGTGTGGCCTGAGCCGCATCCGATAATTTCGATAAAGGCCGTCAGAACAAAAATAAAAATGATGGTAGAGAATGCAATCTTTGACATGGATGTGCGCTTCGACATTCCCGGTGATTCCCCGCTCTGTGGCTTGGGTAACTGCGTAGTCTATCAACTTCGCCCCCTGGGAGCGAGGAAACGGGCACAAGCGAAGTCCAGCCCGCAGATTTATGTCTGATTTTTCATTAATTTTTCATTAATACCAGCTAGGATTGACACACGGATTTTGTGCGCCAGGCAAGCCGCGTAAGTTCCTGAAAAGAAAAATATTTCAATCCTCTCTTCAAAAATGACACATCTTAACAATAGAGGGATTCCTAAACAGGCGAAGTTAAATATAATGATGGGACCGCCTCCCACTCGAGAGTGAAAATGCGTTTACTTACGCGGTTGTTCCTGGCTGGGCTCTTCGCATTTGTAGTCGCATCTGGTGCTTGGGCCCAGGTTGGCCCGGTTCTTCTCACCATCAGCCCTGGTAATTCTTCCACCACAGTTGGAACTCCGCAGCAGATGACGGCGCGGTTTGCATTCATCGGGAACAAATCGGGTGGAAAAGATGTGACGCAACGGGTTACGTGGGTATCCTCGAACACCGGCATTGCCAGCATCAGCAATTCGGGAAACATCACAGCCATCAGCCGCGGAACTGTAACCATCAGCGCCACCAGCGGGCCGTTTCATTCATCAACGACATTCACGGTCATTCCTAACGGCCCTACCGTCTCTTCGATCGCAGTTACGCCGGCTACTCCTTCTGTGCCAAAAGGATTGAAACAACAGTTCACGGCAACCGCCACTTTTTCAGACAGCAGCACACAGGACGTGACCGCAGCCGCCACCTGGAGCTCGACCATGACTTCGGTAGCAACCGTGACAGGGGGTCTTGCCCGCACGCTCAACCAAGGCTCAACTCTGATTACGGCTAGCTTCAGCGGCAAAAACGGGTCAACCACGCTCACGGTAACGCCACCTGTGTTTCAACGCGTGAGCGTTGCTCCACAGAATTTTTCGCTGGGGTTTGGCTTGACGCAGCAGTACTCCGCTTTCGCCGTCTACTCCGATAACAGCACTGTGAATGTAACGAGCTCCTCCACCTGGAACTCAACAAGTAGCGGCGTGGCCACGGTAGGCGCAACCACCGGCTTGGTTACAAGCCAGGGTCCAGGCACAACCACGATTTCCGCCCAATACAATGCAATGATGGGTTCAACCCAGTTGACGGTCATTCTGCCAACTTCAATTTCCATTTCACCTCCTAATCCACAAGTGGCGCTTGCGGGCACGCTGCAATTAGCGGCAATTGGCCACTTCATGGATGGCAGTACGAGCGATCTCACAAACTTCGCGGTCTGGTCATCCAACAATTCCGGTGGCGTTTCCGTCAATACCTCGGGGTTGATTACGGGCAACACGGTGGGAGCCGGCGCAACCATCAGCGCAACCGTCGGGCCCACCACCGGCACCACAAGCGCTACGGTTGGCTTTTCCAATGCTAGTTTGAATGGACACTATGCGTTTCAATTCAACGGGGCAGACTCGCAGGTCATTTTCCTGGCTGCAGGCGACTTTTTAGCAGATGGTAACGGTCATCTCAGTGGTGTCGAAGACTTCAATGGACAAAGCGTCCAGGCCGGCGCCGCTTTTACCGGCACATACAGTGTTGGGCTCGATGGGCGCGGCAGCGCCACTCTCAGCACGGGTGACACGCTAAGGTTTGTCATCACCGCGAGTGGGGCGGGAACCCTCATAGAGTTCAACGCCTCCGCGCAAGGCTCGGGAACAATAGTATTGCAAGACGTAAATGCATTTATGAACTCCACGCTGCAAGGTGAGTTTGCATTTTTGTTTGCCGGCGCCGGCGGCGACGGTAAAGTTACGACCGCTGTTGGCAAACTCAACGCTGATGCTTCCGGGAACATTTTCAGCGGGGCCGAAGACGTGAATGACGGAGGAATTCTCAGCAGCGACACGTTCACGGGAAGCTACACTTTGGGCAGCAACGGCCGCGGCACCGCCACAACCATTAATAACGGCAAGACTACTCATTACGCTTTCTACATTGTCAACAGCAATGAGGTCTTGTTCATTGGTCTGGACTTCACCCCGGCATTTCTGGGCTTTGCCGACCGGCGCAGCGCCAGCACATTCTCCAATGGCTCTTTAGGCGGTGCCTACGTCTTCTCCGAAGGCGGAGTCACAACGTCAGGAGTGTTCGCCGCAGTCGGCCGCTTTAACGCAGATGGCGCCGGGAACATTAGTCTGGGAGTGGAAGACGAGAATAACGCAGGTGGGGTCGCGGAGAATCTTGCATTTAGTGGGAACTACAGTATCGCTTCCAATGGCCGGGGCACAGCCACTTTGAACAGCACGTTTGGCGCAACTCACTTCGTGTTTTATGTAGTCTCGCCGACAGTAACGTTTTTCATGGATACTGACTCCAATGCCGTTGTATCCGGGAACATAGAAAGTAGCCAGAACAGCGGCTTTTCGACCTCTTCTTTAAATGGAAATTTTGGCTTCGAATTAGACGGCGCGACTGCTACCGCGGGTTTTGGCCTGGCAGTTTCTGCCCAGATGTCGGCCGATGGAAGCGGCAACCTTACTGGTACTGAGGACGTAAACAACAACGGCACGCTCACCGCCGATGCTCCCTTAAGCGGCTCCTATTCCATCGAATCCAATGGACGAGGTACAGCCGATATTACTGCCCGAGGAACCACTTCAAGATTCCATTTCTACCTGGCGTCAGGAAATCGCGTGAGGATCGTAGAAGTTAGCGCTTCAGAGCTTCTGCTCGGGTTTGGATTGAAGCAGTTCTGAGCGCTTATGCTTTTTTCCCGAAGGTTCACAACGCTGACGGGGCGGAAGAGGAAAGCTCTGGACTGCAAAGATAGATTGGAAACAGATTTAAGATCGAACTTCCAACAGCATGAGTATGGGTATAAACAAAGACACCCTGATTATGGAGTTGCAGTCCGCTATCACCGGATTTGTGATTGATCCCGAATGGATACCTGACAATCTCGGTTATCTGATCATCAACGATCTGGCAAGGTATATGTGTGATCAGGCGTTCTTATCTGATTGGGAAGAATTGAAGAAGGGCATGGATTTTCTTGAAAGATCTCTCGAAGGTGGAGACTCCTACATGCGCGACTTGGTTCACG
Source organism: Terriglobales bacterium (assembly GCA_035487355.1). Lineage (NCBI taxonomy): Bacteria > Pseudomonadati > Acidobacteriota > Terriglobia > Terriglobales > Terriglobales bacterium. The sequence goes on from DATHMF010000050.1 coordinate 28,039, forward strand.
AGTGCCTCGAAACCTTCTTGTCGTGCGACCACGTTGGAGAAATCAAAAAGTACTTTGGTCCTCAAACCTTGGAGTTATGGAATCAATTCATGGACGAAACCTATCAACGAAGAGTGCGGGATAGGAACTTGCATTAGAAACAACTGAATTATTGGGCGAAAATATTGGTTCACTGAGGCACGGCCACTGACAATGGGCATAAGCGAAACGCCGCATTCCAAATTCCGACATCTGTATGCAATTGTGAGAATTGATCTTCCTGTAAACGCGGACAGCCCGGAGAACAGCATCGCTGTGGTTAAGGTGTTTTCTTCAAAGCTCGCTGCTGAGCAGGAAGTGTCTCGGTTGAACAGACTAAACTCTGGAAAAGAGTGCCGTTACGTAATGAATGTTACTCGGCTGATGCCCTCCGCAAACTGATTGGTTTTCGCTCTTATCCAATCAGAGCTAAAAGCCTTTTGATCATCACTGCTCTCGAGGGTGGCCGATCCTAGCTTGTTACCATTTCCCGCCCACTGAAGATCATGGCCCCATTGTGGTATCAAAGCCTTAATTTCTGAGCAAGCTTGGACTATCATCGTCCCTGGAAGCCTGCCCCGGTGCGCCGGGCGTGTATCTGCATCCAAGGATGCGGGCTTGTTAGAAAAAAAGCCCTAACGTTCTTTGAAAACTTTATGGCTTGAACGCCTCTGGTGAGCTTTGGTTTTGGCTAAAGCTAAGGGATAAGAGCTTCTTCTTCACGACCCAACCTGGTAAGGGGGGTACCCCCTAAACCGGTCCGAGCAATCCGCGTCCATCCGCGTTGAGTTTTTCTGAGAACTGAGAACTGCCTCAGCAAGTCCCCCGCCCTGACATCAACGTTAGCCGCTAGATATGCGGGCGATTAGCGTTGTTTTAGGGTCCTACCCACTACCTAGCAAGTACCCCCGTCTCCCGCTACTTGAGGGCCATCCGCGCAAGCCAAGTGATTGCTTTTCACCTGAGAATCGAGAGCTGAGAACTGCCTCAGCTAGTCCCCACCCTGACATCAACGCCAGCCGCTGGATATGCGGTGATCAGCGTTGTTTTTAGAGCTCTGCCCACTACCTAGCAAGTACCCCACTTTCCAGGTTTGCGCTGAAGCAGTTCTAAGGCAACAACTCGTAACTTACGAACGCAAACTTCTTCGAATCAGGCGACCAGGAATTAACATTGATCGTACCTTGGCCTCCGAAGAATCTCGTCAAGACCTGAATGGCGCGATCCCCCTCCGCCGACGGAGTGGAATCCGCCTTGGCCGCCGGCAGTGGCATCATGCGCAACTGGACTGCAGTCTTGAAGTCGTGCCCTTTAGTGCCCGGCGGGAATGATAGCAAGAGAAGCCACTTGCCATCCGGGGAGGGATGAGGGAACCAGTCTTCCTGGGCATCGGCGGTAATGCGCACCGCGTCATGGTCGTCGGCCCCCGCACCCGCGGCTGGGAATCTCCAAATATCCCAGCCTCCGGAGCGATAGGAATTGATATAGATCCACTTTCCGTCGGGCGAGTAATCGGGCCCATCATCAAAAGCAGGATTGGATGTGAGCCGCTCCTCCTCCCCGCCATTCACCGGGACTCGATAGATATTAAAGTGGCCGCCGCGCTCTCCGACAAAAGCCAGCCAGTGGTTGTCCGGCGACCAGCCGTGAAAATAACTCGGAATATGCGCCGTCAGCAGTTGCGGCTTGGTGCCGTCTGCGGCGGCTACGTAGACCTGTGATCCTTTTTGAGGGGCGTGTTCGGCGGAAAACGCCAGCCGTTTCCCGTCCGGCGAAAGACCATGGTCGTTGTTGCATTTATAGGCGGGATCCAGGGCGAGCGCCTGAGGCTGCGCTTCGCCTCGCGCATCCAGAACGAAGCGGTACAGCCTGCCCCCCGAGTTCGCCACAAGATACTTTCCGTCGGGAGACCAGTTGGGCGCTTCCCAGAGTTTATCCTCCGCGTAAACAACGTGAACGCTCTTGCTCTCAAGATCATAGATTGAGATCTTGCTGCGGACTGTGCTCGGATTCCGATTCGGGTCTGTTGCCGGGAGCTCCTGGATGCTGACGTTTGAAAATATCGCGGTCTCCAGCACATTCGCATCGTGCGAGCAAACACCCAGGCCGACATAGACCGGGCCCTGAAAATCGACGGTTGTAGTTCCCGAACGTACCAGGCTCTGTTCCGTTTGGCCCACATACATCATGAGTTGTGCTCCACGCCGCTCGATGCGCAGGCGAACCGGAGCATTGTCAGATGCTCGCACTTCAGAGGTTTCGGCTCCGGTCACGGGACGGAATTGGAGCGCGGTAAGGCCGTCTCCGTGCAAGGCCACATCGGCATAAGCCGAGTTCGCGTCTAAGCTCTGGCGCACCATCAGCGTGGCTTTGCGATGCCCCACGGCGCCTGGGCCAACAAAGCGGACATCCGCGGTCATGCTGAAATCCTGGTTGATGCGTTTCCATGCGAAATGAAACGCATCGATCGTCCCCCAGATATTTTGGCCGCCGCCGGTTACGCGATACTCACCCGTAGCGGCATCGTAGGAGACGGAGCCTTTCCGTGGCGTTTCTCCAACATCTGCGTGGCTCTCGAATAGGCCAACAGCAGGCTGCGGCGGCGGGACAGGCGAGGCTGTCCCTGAAAAAGCACCGACCGATACAATTGCTAGAACGAAGCGCGGGAGCAATGACGAGACTCTCATAGGTTTAACCAACCCGGTAGAGTTTATCAGCAAGAGTGAGCGGACGGTTGTCGAGATGATTCTACAATTGCAGATAAAACAGATGGGCTTCCCTTGGATGCAGTCGCTTGACATCTGACGGGGGTATAATTGCTAGCTTTTCACAATCCCATCAAGATGAGATCTGGTTATGGAAGCCATGTTCAATCGTCGTCAGTTTGTCCGATTGTCTTTTGCAAGCCTGGGTGCTCTCGCCGGGAGCAAACTTGCCCTCTCATCGGTGCGTCGCCCTCTTGGCATTCAGCTTTATTCGGTCCGGGAACAGGTAGAGTACGATCTTCCCGGGGTTCTGGCAGCTCTTCACCAGATCGGCTATAAAGAAGTTGAGCTTTATTGGAACATCTATGAGCATCCGGCTGCAGAACTGCGGCGTATGCTCGAGGACTATGATTTGCGGGCGCCAAGTGGCCACTTCGACTATGAAGGACTCGCCGACAAGCTCGACTACGCGCAGGCGCTTGGCCTTCAATATGTGATTTGTCCCATGTTACCGAAAGATCTTTGGAACACGCTTGATGGTTTCAAGCGAGCGGCTGACCAGTTCAACCGATGGGGGGAACAAGTGCATCGTAGAGGAATGAATTTCGGTTTCCACAATCACAACTATGAATTCCATCGGTTTGGCGACATCACTGGATTTGATACGCTGCTCGAACACACAGATCCAAAGCTGGTCGCCCTGGAGATGGACTGCTATTGGATTACACAGGCCGGTGAAGATCCATTACAAATGCTTACGAAACACGGCGGCCGGATTGCCATGCTTCATCTCAAGGACCGTAAGGCAGGATTTCCTTTCTCGCAATCTCTCGATCAGTCGGCCGAGCATTTCACCGAAGTCGGAAGTGGAACGATCGGCTGGCGTGCAATCCTAATTGCGGCGGAGAAACATCACGTGCGGCACCTGTTCGTTGAACAGGACTCTGGCGACCGCCCACCGCTCGACAGCGCCCGCATCAGCTATCAGAACCTGCAATCGCTTCTTTAAAAGTTGCCGGGGGGCCGCAAAAACCAAGTCCACAATAGAACTGAAACGAGAATTCGCGGTTACCTCATGTTACTTAATGTTACGAGACCCTCGGTTTGGACAAACGAGAGAGTCTTTGCGGACCACAGGGGATCCTGCCATTGGGTCGAACGACGTCGTACAGGACAAAAGGGGGAGCGTGACTTTCATGAACCGTAGTGCGTTGTTTTGATTTCCTTAACCTGAAATAATTCCGCGCTTCAGGGCTTCGGTGGCCGCTTCCGTACGGTCCTTTACGTCCAGTTTTTCCAGCACGTGGCTCACATGCTGCTTCACGGTGATCTCGGCTATCTTCAGCGCTGCGGCAATTTCTTTGTTGCTCAAACCTCTTGCCACCATCCGAAGAACTTCCAATTCCCTGGCCGTTAGTGATCGATGAGACAATCTGGCCGCTAGAACAGATGCCGCGGTAGGATCCACATATCTCTCGCCGTTGGCGACCATTCGAATGGCGGAGAGCAGGTGTTCTCGCATTGCGCTCTTCAGGATGTATCCAGCTGCGCCGGACCGAAAAGACCGGTAAATCTCTTCTTCTCCGGAGTGAGTCGACAACATGAGGATGCGTGCGCCCGGAAATTCGTTCAGTATGGCAGCGGTGGTTTCAATACCGCCCACGCCCGGCAAGCGAACATCCATCAGTACGAGCGTCGGACGATGTTGACGATATGCCTGGAGCGCTTCCTCGCTGGTGCCGGCTTCGGCCACAACCTTGATGTCCGGTTCCACATTCAGCGAAGCACGCAACCCCATGCGGACCACGAAATGATCGTCAACCACAAGAACGCGAATCAGCTCTGACTCAGCCACTATCCCATACCTGCCGTGTTTGCAGTACTGCGCGGCACTTCCAAGACAACACGGGTACCGCGTCCCGGTTTACTATCGATCTCCAGATGTGAGCCCAACGCCTGTGCTCGCTCTCGCATGCCGAGCAAACCAAAATGGCCTGAACCGTTGCGAAAAGAATTGTTGGACTCAAACCCGCACCCGTCGTCGGCCACGGATAGACGCACCAGTTGCGGACAAAACTGCAAGAGCACGGTGACGCAGCCCGGCCGTGCATGTTTCACCGCGTTGGTCACAGCCTCTTGCCCGATGCGCAGCAGATTCAACTCAGCTGTGGTCGCCAACCGCTGGGGCTCGCCTTCTACTTTCACGTCAATCCTGGTGTGGTCGCCATTGGCCATCGACTTCATGGTTTGGGTAAGGGCCGACACCAAATCTCCCTCCTCAAGCATGCGGCAGCGCAAATCCCATACGGAGCGATGGGTTTCGATCATGCTGCGACGGCTCATATTGCGGGCCGTCTCGACCGCTTGCCGAGCGGTTTGCGGTGTCTGCTGAAAACAGTCGACCGCCAGGTCCAATTGCATCGTAATGCCTGCAAGTTCCTGTTCCAGAGTGTCGTGCAGCTCTCGCGCAATCCGGTCGCGCTCTTCGTGAATGACCACCATGCGTATCTTCTCCCGAGCAATGGCCATCTGTGCGCGCAGACGGTCACTCACAACCACCAGAAGAACAATGACAACAAGAAGCACAACGATGCAAACCCGCAGAAGCCACAAGGCGTGGTTCAAACTCCACCAGGATGGCGCGCGCAAGACTGTAATATCGGAGGGTGCGCTGATCAACAAACGAAACGATTGCGGAGCTCCCCATAGGCCCCCGCTTTGCACCAGGCAGACGCCGGTCACACGCACTTCGCTGCTCGGGGAAATGGCGAGCATACGCTCCAGTGCGGTATCTGTTTGTGCGCTTACCGTGAATACCCTTGTGCCGGTTTGTAAAAGAAAGCTCGAACCGTCAGGCGGCCCCTCGCGCTGCAGGACCTTTGCGTCAATACTGACCAGGCGGCCGTCGAACCGCTCCAGCGGTCCTCTGAGTTCCATCGCAATTGCCGGCGAAGGAAGTGAGCGGCCAACCTTGCGGAACAGAGCATCCTCCAGTATGGGCGTGGATTCTCCCACTGCGGGAAAGCCGGATGCTTCTACCAAATCTCCAGGTTCAAGAAGACCCGCTTGCTGGCTCAGAACCCGCAATCCCTGTCCGTTGGTTTCAAGAAGAAGCGAGTTGCCCGGTTGCTGATACACAAGAACGCCCCGCACTCGCACTCGCCGGAAAACATCCTGGTCAGGAGAGTAGCGCAGGAGCTCCTCGAACGACACTTCCTTAGCTCGTTCCGCTTCTTGAACCAAGCTCAGCCGTGGCACATAGAGCAGCACTCCTACGAATTGCCGATGGAAGTTAAACAGAGTTCCACACACTCCTTCAATGACGACCTGTCGATCGATCCAAGCCGAAGCGTCGAGTTCGCGTGTGATCGGGACTCGAAGCTTAAAGCTCCCGCCACCGGAAGCAACAGTCATAGCCAGCGTTGTTTCTCGCCACGATTTACGGTCAATCGATGCCGATAACACGGTCCCACGCACTTGCACCCATTGACTGTCGCGCTGTCCATTGGCCAATTCGCTCCAGGAATAAAGCCGGGCCTGTGGCAATCTGCCCGGGCCAAGAACCCGCAGCTTGCGCTCGAGAACAACCGGGGCAAATCGACCCGGTCCAGTGATACCCTCAATTTCCACCCGGTCGCCAAAATGGTGAGGAAAAACCGTTGCACGACTGCCTTCGACATAGATGCCTGCAGTGCCATCTTGTACAAAGAAATCCGGAGCAGGAACATCATCCGTGATGACTCCACGAATGCGCACGGGATACCCGCGCTGCGCCTCCGCCGGCGTGAGCTTTCTCACTTGTTCCACACGGGTGAGTAAAGGAAGTGGCATTGACTGCGCCAATGCAGAGAATGCTCCCACCCAGTGCAAAAATATCAGCAGCAGGCCACGCAAGATGACCGGCGTCAGTCCTTGCTTGTGCAAAGGCGTCACGCCCAGATTTAGGTGCCTCATTGAATGTCGGTTTCCGTCCCAATCATACAACGGAGCCGGTTGCGTAGATTCCCAAAAATGCACTATCCCACTTCTGCCCAAATTGGTCATCAGATTTGCAACAAACTGCAGTTGGCACATAGGCATACGATCGTATTGTTATCGAGACCATCTTCAGGACAGTAGATTTCAACCCGTCATATTTCTAAAATCCCTCCTCGAACTTCACTACTGATTCGTTCGTGCGCGGATTCTCGAGATCCGAAGGCACGTTAAATTCCAAGATCCGAAAGCACGTTAAATTCCAAAGGAGAGAAACCGGTTTCCTTCAGGCCTAAAGATGGGCAACCGGCTCAAAATCATGGAGAGAAAACTTACAAACCTTTTGCAACTAACGCTAGTCCTCGCTGTATTATTCGTGTCGGCTTCGGTCGCACATGCTCAGACGACCGCCGGCTCCTTAGCCGGAAGCATAGTCGACGCTCAACACGCCACCATATCGGGTGCATCGGTCACCGCCAAAGAAGAGGAACAAAAGCTTCAATTCGCGGCCAAGACCAATGATTTAGGATTCTTCGTTTTTCCTCAGCTTCCTCCCGGTACCTACAATCTCACGATCGCACTCAAGGGATTCAAGACGATCGAGAGAAAGGGGATAGCGGTCCACGGAAATGACAACCTCTCGCTCGGTGAGATGACGCTGCCCCTTGGAGAGGTATCGCAAGTTGTGGAGGTCACGGCCACGGCGGCCCCCCTGCAACTGCAAAGCGCCGAGCGCTCCGACAGTCTGGTCTCTGAACAGATGCAAAACATTGCGGTCAACAGCCGAAGCTATCTTGACCTGGTAAAGCTGGTTCCTGGAGTCGTGAGCACCGTCGACCTAAAGACTGCCGGAACTACCGGACTTGGCAGTATCTCTGTAAATGGCTCCCGCGCCAACCAGAACCAGTTGACCATCAATGGTATCGGCGACGTTGATACCGGATCGAACGGCACGCAAAACGTCACATTGAGTCTTGATTCGGTTAAGGAATTCAAGATACTGACCAGTGCCTACCAGGCCGAGTATGGCCGCTCATCCGGCGGGCAGATTTCGGTTGTCACCAAGAGCGGTACGTCAGACTTCCACGGCAGCGGAGCCTGGTACCATCGCCATGAAGGTCTAAACGCCAATAACTGGTTGAACAACCTTCGTGGTCTTCCGAGGCCGCTGTTTCGCTTCAATGATGCGGACTATACCATCGGTGGCCCAGTCTATATTCCCCATTCCAAGATCCTGGAGAAAAAGGACAAACTATTCTTCTTCTGGAGCGAGGAGTTCCAGGAGCAGCTACGGCCGCAGGGAGTGCGCCGCGTTACGGTGCCGACGGCCCTGGAGCGTCAGGGCGACTTTTCCCAGAGCGTGGATAGTAATGGAAGAGCGTTTCACTTCATCAAGGACCCGCTCTCATCGCAGCCCTGCAAGTCGGGCAGTACCGCCGGATGCTTTCAAAGTGGGGGCGTCCTGGGGCGGATTCCGCAGAATCGATTGTATGCTCCGGGAATTGCACTGCTGAACCTGTATCCGTCGCCGAATGTAACGGGGCAGAAAGGCTTCAACTTTCAATCCCAGATATCGGACAGCTATCCCAGAAGAGAAGACTTGCTGCGGCTTGACTACAATTTCTCGCCGAAGTCGCGCTTTTGGATGCACCGCATCGTCAACTCCAACACCTTTACTTCCCAGTACGGGTCGTTTGTGTTGGGCCCCAACGTTCCCATCACGCCGATCTCTGTCGCCAATCCGGGCTACGGTTACGCATTCGGAAATACCTATATCTTCAGCCCTACGTTGGTCAACGAGGTGACGTTTGGCTGGACCAGCAACAGCTTCCTGATCGCGCCTTCGACGAATGCATATACGCGCACGGCTTCAGGTATTCAACTGCCCGTTCTGTTTCCGAGTGCCGTTCAGCTTGATTTAATTCCGAATGCAACCTTTGGAGGTTCCCGCATCGCGAACAGCCCGAGCATCGGTGGTTCTTCCTGCGCTGCTTGTGGTCCATTCCGTAACTACAACACAACCATTGACTTGACTGACAATCTCAGCAAGGTCTTGGATCGCCATACTCTCAAAACGGGTGTGTACATTCATCGCAGCCGAAAGAATCAAAGTGCCTTCGCCGATAACAACGGGAACTACAACTTTGGCGACAATGGCAACAATTCCCTGGATACCGGATTTGGCTTCTCCAATGCGGCCGTGGGGGTCTTCAATAGCTTCGACCAAGCCTCCGCTTATGTTCTGCCCGCATACCGCTATTGGAATATGGAAGGGTATATTCAAGACACTTGGAAGATCAACCGGCAGATGACGTTGGACTATGGTTTGCGGGTAGCTTGGTACCAGCCACAGTACGATTCATCGCTACTGGGTTCAACTTTTGTGCCCAGCCTTTTCAACCCAGCCAGCGAACCGCAACTGCTGGCGAACGGAAGAATTGTTCCCGGTACGGGCAATCTCCTCAATGGCATCATCCAGGCCGGACATGGCACCTCTAAATACTTGACGAGCAACCGTGGAGCGCAATGGGGGCCACGTTTGGGCTTTGCCTGGGATATCGCCGGAAAACAGAAGGTGGTCTTCCACATGGCGGGCGGAGTCTACTATGACCGGACGCAGGGCAACAACACCGCATTTTTCGAGATTCAAAACCCGCCGGCCAACAGCGTGCCCACGCTCACCAACGACTTTGTGACTAGTCTCTCGTCCAGCACCAAGGTGATCGTCTCTCCGGCAGGCTTGCAGGCAATCGCTCCTGCAGGAAAAATTCCTACGACCTATCAGTTCACGACCGGGTTGCAGGCCAGCCTGCCGTTCCAAATGGTCCTCGATGCAGCATACGTCGGATCAATCTCGAATCACCAGGCCAACCAACTCAACCTGAACGCCATCCCGTACGGCGCAACATTTCTTCCACAGAATCAAGACCCCGCGCACGCCGCCTGCTCCATCCCGGGATGCGCTGCGAAGAACGTAAATCTGTTGAGACCGTATCCCGGGTTTGGCGACATCATTCTGCACGCGGACAACGCTACATCGAACTATAACGCGCTGCAGGTATCTGTGAATCGCCGCACAACGCGCGGGCTCTTTTTGGGCGGGAACTACACCTGGAGTAAGAATCTGGGAACCGCCTCGAATGACGGCGGCTTCTTCCGCATCGATGGCCTCGACCGCTTTGCCAACTATGGCCCGGTTGGTCAGGACCGCAGGCACAATTTCACACTGAACTACGTTTATGAGGTACCTGGAGCGCCCGTGGAGAATTTCATCTTGCGGGCCCTCACCCATGGGTGGCAAATGTCGGGCTTTGTCCATATGGAATCGGGCAGTCCGTTCACGCCATCCTTCAGCATCACAGGGGAAAGCAACCAAAACCTCACTGGATCCTACACCGAACCCGCGCGGGTTTCCGTTATAGGAAATCCTTTAACCGGCTCCGACAACCCATTCAACCGCCTCAATGCCCTCGCCTTCGCGCCGCCGGTGACCGGGGGCAGCAGAGGCTTCGAGTCAAGATTGAATTATCTGTCCAACCCCTGGATGAGTACCTGGGACGCGTCTGTGCAAAAGAGCTTCTCGTTCGAAAGGGGCGTAACTCTGCGCCTGCGCGTCGACGCATTCAATGTCTTGAATCACACGCAGTTTAGCGGTATCAACAGCAATTTATCGTTCAGCCAGGCCGGGGTGGTTCAGAACCTCGCATACGATTCCAACGGAAACCTGGTGAATCAGAACGGGTTCGGTACTGTGAACGGCGCTCGCGATCCGAGAATTTTACAACTCTCGGTGCGCGTTAACTTCTAGTCAAAACCGTAGATAAGAACTGTACAAGTGTAGTAATGGCCGAACGATGAGACCTGTTGCAAGAAGAAGCTGAGCCACCCCCTAGGGCGAAGTCTTGCAACAGGTCTCAGGTTTGAAAGGATCATACAAAGCCAGGGCGTAATTGCCACGGTTAAGTACCCCCACTACTTGCCGATGCTTTGCGGGCGTTTTTTTATGCCGTGCCCTCTTTCCGCGGGGGTTTTTCGGCGTACTTGACGGCGTCCTGCATTGTTTTTGCGATGCGGCGGGCACGCGCTTCCGGGCTGCGGTAATAGAAAATGCCGAGCAGGTGCTGGCGGCGGTGCGTGGGAGACATGCGCTTCCATCCTTTGAAGGCATGAGGGTTGTGCGCGAACGCCACCTGCAGGACCGGAGGCAGTTCGTGTTCGGCTTCCATCGCGGACAGCAGGTTCTCGGCGACCTGCTCGGCGCGGCGCACGCGGGCTTCCGGACTCTTCACGCTGGCGATCCCGTCGGCGAGGTATTTGCGTATGGAGTAATTCAGTTGGTCGAACCAGCGGCGGAAGGTGCGGTCTTCCGAAAGCAGGCGCTTCAGCTCCGCGGGAACGGTAACGATACGCTCTTCAGTGTCAGGCTCGAGGCGGAACCGGGCAACTGCGCCTAATGCAACCTTGGCGCCCTTCTGCATCTGCTTGTTCACCAGCAGGAAGTGGCTGCCTCCGCGGACGGGAAAGAGCGAGGTACGAAAGGCGAAGCCGTTGATATCGCCTTTGACTTTGAACCTCCCGCCGGTCCCCCAGAGCTTGCGCACATCGAATGGAATGCGGGCGATGACCCATTTTAATGACGCGCTATCTCCCTGGAGACGCTCGAGCGTAGCTTTGAACGACTTGGCGATAGGCTTGGGCATTCGTTTCGCAATTGCTCACCAAAAAATGACCACAATATTATGCAGTATCGTGAACTTTCACGGGAACTTTCTCTCCTGGCTTGTTGTCTATTCCTTTCAGATGGTCCTGCGCAAGCGTTTCCGATGGTCGATTGTTCTGGCTGGGCTCGTCATTGCCGGTGGAGTGGTCTTTTGGGTCCTGCACTGGAGCCAGGAAGAAAATGCCGTGTACGAAGCGGTGATTCGAGACAACTTTAATGACTACGTCTCACAGCATGTGATCGTCGATACGACACGGCCCATAGATCAGTTCGGCATCCCGGCCTTTCATAGCCGGAAATTGGGCCTGCCCCTGAACGTTGCCGTCAGCTATTCGGTCAAAAATCTCTTTCAGTTTCACATTCCAATGACCTTTCGTCTTCCGCACCCATTGATCAGTCCAAAAGATCTCAAGACGATTTCCGCTGACGTTCAGGCTGGACGTTCGAGGGTCAATGAGCTTAACCCGATTCTGCAGGATATTTCTGGCGTGATTACCTTTTCGCGCGTCGGGTTCGACCCTAGTGGCAAGCATGCAATTGTTTCTGTCCAGCTAACCAATTGCGGCTTTTGTGGAGAAGGGGAGTACCTGTATTTGTCCAAGGAAACAGGCGAGTGGCACATTGTTGGCACCTCTCTGGTCTGGGTTTCATAGTAGAAATAAAAAAGCGTGCTTGAGGACTTTGGGAATCCTCAAACACGCCCGAGGGTCGTGCACACTTGCGCTACCTAAACTCAGAAGTGCAGCTTCAAAGCAAGCTGCAGAATGCGTGGATCATAGGGTGACGGGTTACCTGGGAAGGTCGGGGTTGAGACGCCGTTGATGCGCCCGAAGTTAGCATTGTTCACATTGACCACCAGCTTGGTGGGGTCGAGGTTGGCGTGGTTGATGGCATTGAAGGCCTCGAAGCGTGTCTCCATCTGGAGCCGTTCCCTGATTGGGAAGAAGCGGCTCACTGCGGCATCTACACTTACCGCTCCCGGAGCGCGTACGGCGTTGCGCGAGAGATTGCCGTAAGTTCCGGGAGCAGCTGTGACAAACGCTGCTTTGTTCAAGACCTGATAAAAAAGCGCCGTTCCCGAGACGCCATAATGATTGACATAGCGGCTCACAGCGGGAACAACGTTGGGGCGGTCAAGCCCTTCGCCGTTCAAGGAGACATCGGAACCATCAAGAATGTTCAGCGGTATACCACTGGTGATGCGGATGGAAGGAGCAAACTGCCAGTCGCTCAGCAGCCAGCCCACCCAACCTTCTCTCTTCACTGGGCTGTTCGCAACCATGGATGAGTTGAAGTTGTGGCGGATATCGAAGTTGCAAGGCCCGTATTCCGCGGCGCGGTTGGTGGGGTTCTGGTAGCGTCCGCCAGTCATGTCACCGAGGAAGTCGCCTTCGCTGAGGCAATGGCTGTAGGTGTAATTGGCCAGCAAGGTGAAGTGGTGGCCAAAGCGGTGCTGAATTGAAGTAAGCAAAGCATTGTAGTTGGCGTTGGCGCCGTCGTCACCGATAATCAGGCCGGCGATTGTTCCTGCGTTTAGTGGCGGCGCTCCCGCCGGCAGAGTCGGGGTTATAGCATTCGCCAACTGAGCCAGCACACGTCTTTGGGTTGTGTTCTTTGTCGTGCAGACGCCAACGCTGGCACACGTGGCAGGGTCATTGAGAGCGTAGTTGACATTGGTGCTTAGGGGCACGTGAGTTGATTTGTTCCCTAAATAGGAAATCGTAGCCAGCCAGTCGCCGCCGAACTGGACCTGGTAGCTGGCATTCCACTGGGCCACATACATAGGCTGGAAATGGTTGGGCAGAATAAACCAGAGCGCGTTCGGAGGGAAAGATACGGTGGAATTAGGCGGGAAAACTCCGGGGAAGGGATTTCCGCCCGGATTTCCAACCCAGGGATTGGTGAAATTGGCGCCCGTTGCAACATTCAACAGATCAATCTCATTGACCACCGGAGGATTGGAGGTCTGACGTTGGGACCACCACACCATGGTGGAGTCATAGAAGATACCCGCGCCCACACGGAAGGTCTGGCGTCCGTTGTGCGGGTTCCAGGCCAGGCCGAGACGGGGGGCGAAGTTGGTGAACTTGTCGTGGGTGAAAGCCTTGTTCACGCCAGGGTCGCCGAAGAAAAACATTCCGGCTGGCGCATTAGGGAACACGCGGCTATGTATATCCTTCATAAAGCTGTTGAGGTCAAAGACGCTCCCGCGATGGAAGAGGTCTGTGGGAAACAACATAGGCTCCCAGCGGATGCCGGCGTTGATGGTCAGAGTCGGAGTGGCATGGTAGACATCCTGGGCGTAGAAGCCGGGAATGGTTTCGCGGAAGGCGACCTGCTGCGGCCGGCTCTGGGCGAAGGCGTTGCCGCCACCGAAGGCGGTAGGCGAACCGTTGCTTAGCACGCCAAGCATGAAGTCGGCCATCGCGTCGCCGGTACCGATACTGGGCGCCCCACCGAAGAGGAAGCTGCCATTTTCCAGATAGCCGATGTTGGTGTTGTTCTGGGTGCGAATCACGTCAACGCCAAACGATATCTGGTGCTTGCCGCGTATGAGGTCAAAGTCGTCGGCGGTCTGAAAGCTATTGACGCTCAGATGCGCCGGCGTGCAGGTGCCGCAGCCGATATTGAAGCCACCGTTCACCTGGACCTGAAGATAGTTTGGAATGGTGGGAGCGATTTGGATTCCCAGCGTCCCCGGACCGATGTCACTCGTGGAGACGCCGCGGAACTCGGCGCGCCGGGTAAAGGTAAAGTGAAACGAGTTGACGGTGGTCGGCGTGATGGAATAGTTGTCGCCGATGGTCATGCTCTGCGCACGCATGTCGTAGCCTGGGTTCTGGGTGACGATAAGGTTCGCGAGGTTGAACGGGGGCGGGGCCTTGTAGTTCACGATGAAATAGCGTCCAAAGAGCGAGTGCTTCTGGTTCTGTACCCAGTCCACGCGCCCGATGATCTGGTTATCGCTGGCGGTCTGCGGCACGCCATAGCTGATTTTGCCGCAGGGATCGCTGGTGGTCGGCAAGTAGCCCAGCAGCTTGAGTGTGGTAGCACTGAACCTGCCGGTCGGGATCTGGTTGCCTGCGAATATTCCGCCATTCGGGTCCTTGAGTTGGAAGAATCCGCTCGAGCGGCACGGCGCATTATCGAAAGCGCTGAAGTCTCCATTCAAAATGGCCGGCGTGGGTATAAAGGCGGTATTCCCATTGGAGACCTGGCTCAACCGAGTGCCCTGGTAGCCCGCGAAGAAGAACAGCTTGTCGCGAATGATCTTGCCGCCAATCGTGCCGCCAAACTGGTTGCGATGCAGCGAATCGTGCGTCTTGGCGAAGGTGTTACGCGCGTTAAAACCGCCGGTGCGGTAGAACTCAAAGGCATCGCCGTGCCAGCTATTGGTGCCTGACTTGGTGACGATGTTGACGATGCCCCCAGGATGCAGCACATCGCGGGCAGGCAGGGTGTTGGTTTCGACGTTGAACTCCTGCAATGCTTCCGGGAAGGGAAAGGGCAGGTTCGCGTTCGAAAAAGTATCGTTGTTATCGCCACCGTCAAGCAGGTAGTTGGTCCCGTTGCCCTGGCCGCCGGCGATGGAGATGGCTACCGAGCTATAGAAGTTCTTGCTGCTGCTCAAATCTCCCGGGGCGGCAACCTGTGCCGAACCCCCGGTCAGCAGGACAAGCTGCGTTGCCTGCCGTCCGTTCAGAGGAATATTGCTGATGCGCTGAGAATCCACCACGCTGGCGATGGAGTTCGACTCGGTCTGCAGCAGAGTGCCACCGGCGTTGACCTCAATCGTTTCCGAAACAGCGCCTACCTGCAACGTGGCATTGAGTGGAATGTGATCATCCACCTGCAGGACGATTCCTGACTGGGCATAGGTCTTGAAGCCGGTCTTGGAGACCTCGAGCCGATAAGGACCGACGGGAAGATGGGTAAGCGTATACCTTCCAGCAGCATCGCTCGTGGTGTCATGAGAGACGCCTTTGCTGGTCTCGATCATCTTGACCGTCGCTCCCGGAAGCGCGGCGCCGCTGGTGTCAGCAACTTGACCCGTGACCTCGGCCACAGCCACCGCTTGCGGGAAGGCGTGGGGAACGCAAAGAATGAATCCAAGCACGCACAACATCGCGCACGCCAGCTTAAGAAAAGAATTTGTTCGTGACATTTTTTACCTTTCTGAAAATCAATGCGACCCAGAATTCCCCGCGCGGATGCGGAGCGAATGAATTAAGGTGCTTCCCCAAAGGGTCTGGTCTTGCAATGCGGGACAATCTCTCACAGGATTTTTCGCTTTGCAAAACGCCCGGATAATATCACTCGCTCTGCCGCTGTCAAGCACAAGTTTCTAAAAATGAAGTTTTGGAAAACTGCACGGTGGGGAAAAGTGGAAACTCGACAATTTTAAGACGAGGTTTTGGGAATGAGGTTTTTGGGAATAGGCGCCTGGCGGACCCTGGCTGAAAGTAAATCAGGCCCAAGACGCGTCCGGCCTGGGCCTGGCACTCAGTTGTACTTGGAGGGGCACAATGAGTCGCTCCTGATTAGACGAGTAAAGTCGCATTTTGGTTCCATTCCTCGAACAAAAAATTTGGTGACCTACAAAAGTTTGGAACTAAATACTGAATAAAGATTCAGAAGATGCAAGGGCTCCCATTAGGTTGCCTTTGGACGTCTTCATCCTGCGATTTCATATCGTGGGATTGTGGCCCGCAAAAATCTGAATTTCGCCTCATCGAGAGAAGAGCGTCTCTATTTACGCTAATCTCCTTTACATTAATCCAGAAAAATAAATTTTTCGTAAATGATTTCTTCCATTTCCCATAAGTTATCTGCCTTAGTTTTGCCTGCCAGGAGCTCTAACTTGTTGAAGTGATTGAAAATTCCCGTTTTGACATTTTTGGCCCTAATCGTGCACTACCTCATGACATAAGATCCTGCTCAACAACTATCAAAACGATCAATAAAAAGAGCAGGGCGTATAAAAATTATGGATTCTCGGAAGCAAAAGATTATCTTGCTTCCGAGGGTCGCTTCTGGGTTGTAGGGGAGAAAGTTTCTTAGCACGGTTCATCCAGTCGGCAATTCCTTAAGTAAGAAGGACGGCACGGCGTGTCGGGCGGGCTGGAACAGATGACCGGTAAGATCAAGTTTGAGTTCTAAGTAGCCTGCTAGCCTAAATGCTACTGGCGGCCTTTAATGAAGGCCGCCTTTTTTGCTTTCAAGAAGCTATTGGCCTTTCGCTCTCAAGAGTCCTGCTTATTTTTCGTTTTCAGCGACGGTGGGATCAAATGCAGACTTCAATGTAACTTCGCGCTGCTTGGCTGAGACCTTGGTCTCCGCGTCGGTGGTGTATTGCGTCAGCGTACCCACGAGCGTGTAGTAACCTTCCTGCCCGCGAACGCGGCCCTCGCCTCGGCTGATGCGTCCGGTGAATTCCAACCAGCAACCATGAATTCGCTTGGAAAGAAAGTAGATATGGTCGCCCTGCAGTGATGCTTTATCGAAAAAGCGGTCTAACAGTGTATCCCGGTCGCTATCCAGAAACCCGAAGCTGGTGACCCATCCGCTAAGCTTGCCGTGGTCGAGGTTGAGCTGAACAGACTCACCGTCGTGCAAAAAAGAGTACATTCCAGATATGTCATCCCGGTTGGAGGGTCCTCGCCCTGCCGTTTGGGCCGGGAGCGCTGCCGGCAAAAGACACAAAAGGAACGCAAGGCTGAGAAGTTTCTTCATCCTTAATGCCTAAGCCCATATTTAAACATGATTTACAGGCAATAGAACCCTATATGTAATCTTGCAAGCGTTAAATAATTTACGTCGCTGTGGGGCGGTCGTCTACGTACCACGCTATAATGAGCCAACCCGTTCCCGTGAGCGCACGGATTGCATGGTGGATACTGCCAAGCCCGCTCCTTTGCCAGCCACGACCCCTGAGGTAATTGCTCCGCCAGCACTGCTGATCAAATGGGATTCCTGGCCAAAGGCCTTTCTCCTGAACTTAGTAGACCTGTTCCGGCCGATTCCGCCGCCGCTGGTTTTGACCTCGCGCCCGGCCCTGTTCTGGCACGACGTTTTTGTGCAGCGCGACATGCCTAAAAGGCCCTTTGTGGCTTCCTTCATCTACCACTTCGGGCTGGTTGCTCTTCTCTATATATTCCCTACTCTCCTGTTTCTGGTGAAGCCAACTCGGATCCAAACGCCCACAGACCAAAAGACGCTGACCTATTACGAGGTCTCGGAATACTTGCCGCCGGTCCAGACGGCCAGCGCTCCGGCCAAGGTTCCGCGCAAAGGATCGCCGGCCTTCTCCAAGCAACCGATTATCTCGGTCCCGCAAAATCCCGATAACTTTGAGCAAAGCGTGATTGATCCGAACCTGATCAAGATTGATCCGGAGCACGCTCAGCTTCCCAATATCGTGGTTTGGACTGAGACCCCGGTGCAGGCGGCGCCCACAGTTTCGCGTTCGATGACCAAGCTTATCTTGCCGACGCTGCCGGTCCAGGTTGTACAGCCCGCCGCCGAAGCCCACGCGCAGGAGATTAACAAACTCAAGTTGCCCGATATGCCGCAGCCTTCCGTGGTTCAGCCACCGCCGTCTCCAGATACGATACAGCGCAAACTTGGCGACCTGAACATGGCCAAGCTGAACGTGGAGGTTGAGCAACCCAAGCTGCCGGTGCCCGAGCAGGTTGCTTCGGTCAATACCCAGGCTGCTTCGGCGATCAAGCAAGGCCCAGACACTAATCCACCTCCGCCCCCGCCGGTTATCTCCGGAGGAGGCTCGGGCAGCGAAGCCGCCGGTAAATTAATTGCCTTGGGGCTGCATCCTGCGGACGTGCATGGCCCAATCACATTGCCCGGCGGCAACCGGCACGGCGAGTTTGCGGCAACACCGGAAGGCAAACCCGATGCGCCGGGCACACCCGATATCAAAGGCGGAGGCACAGGAAACGGAGGCTCAGGCTCGGGAGATAAGGGCGGACCGGGAAGCGGCTCCGGGATAGGGGCCCCGGGAATTTATGTCGGCCCCGGCCCGGTCAATCCGGGAGCGGCGGTGGCGGGACAGCCGACGTCCAACCCCAACGGAAACGGAAATTCTCCCAATACCAACGGCTCGCAGCCGCAAGAGGTGGCTACGCTGGCTCCGCCGGCTTATCCGCCGAGGAACCTGCCGGACAACGCCATTGAAGACTCTGTATTCAGCGGCAAGCGATACTATTCCCTCACTCTCAACATGCCAAACCTGGCTTCGGTCACGGGAAGCTGGGTCATACGCTTCGCCGAACTCAAAGACCGGCCCGAAAAGGGCGAACTCACCGCTCCGGTTGCGCTGGAAAAGGTTGACCCGGCGTATCCGCCGGATTTGATCCACGACCGCGTGGAAGGAACTGTGACCCTCTACGCCGTGATTCACAGCGATGGCACTGTGGGCAGCGTACGGGTGCTCCGAGGAGTAGATTCACGGCTCGATGAAAATGCCCGCGTCGCTCTCGCCCGCTGGCGCTTCCGTCCAGCGCAGAAAAACGGCGCAGCCGTGGACCTGGAAGCGGTGGTCCACATTCCATTCAAGCTGCGAAAACTCCCATTCTGAAGCAGTTCTCGGTTCTCGGTTCTCAGTTCTCAGCAAGAGCAACCGCAAACCTTTTCCGCCGCAGATGAACGCGGATCAACTCTGATTTTTCGGAAGATTTGTGAGGATCTCCCACCCCCACTTGCTGGCAAGTGTTTTTGAGCACCAAAACCGCGTCTGACCCGCGTCATTACTGGCGATAATCGGTTCGGGGCCGGGGACTTGCTGCTAGTAGCAGTCCTCAGTTGTCAGTCCTCAGTCCTCAGCAAAAGCAACCGCAAAAACCTTTCGCCCGCTGATTAACGCGGATCAACGCAGATTCTCGGGAAGATGGCCGGGGCCACACCCCACTTGCTAGCAGGTGTTTTTGAGGGCCAAAATCGCGTCTGACCCGCGTCATTATTAGCGAAAATCGGTCTGGGGCGGGGGACTTGCTGCTAGTCTGCCTGAAGTGGGGATAGCACATAGGAAAGAAGTCGGTTCTTGTCATTCCGAACGCGGAGCGGAGGAATCCCTATTGTGCCGAAAATCTTTAGGCTTCTGGCTTTAGCCCCTGAGGTCCGTACGCCATCCGAAGCAAATTTTCAAAGAGCAAGTGGACTATAAAAGCCCCGGCATTCTTGAACGCCGTCTCCATTCTTTTGCGGTTGTTTTCACTGGCAACCGGCAACTGGTAGCTGGCAACTGCTTCTCCATGATGGCCTGCAATCTCCAAGAAATCAATATTTTGATATCAGGTTGGTACCAATTAAGCGGTCTCGAAACTGCCCTTTGTGATTCATTTCCTTCGCGTCCTTGTGGTCAACCTCATATATAAATAAGTAAAGAATGAGGTATACCGTCATACGTGCGTGGTATTGTGCTGGCAATGCCAAACATATTTGGAGGCGCGCATGAAGGTGGTGCAAGTCATTTTCGTCTGTCTCATCGTTCTGCTATCGCTTCCTGAAATTATCATCGGCCTGATCCCGATGCGCGTATACACCAGCGCCTGGTCGGTGCGTTACGACTATTTGGCCGCTATTTCCATCCCGCTGATGATTGGCGTGCCAGCCCTGCTTCTTGCGGGCGTGGCGGCTTTCCGGCTGGGACGGCGCTCCACCTGGGTGCCTCTCGTGTTGGCCGTGGGAATCATGATCGCCGGTGCAATTGTTCTCCCCCAGTGGTTGCTTTTTACCATGTGGGCAACCACGGATATTGCGAGCGAGGCAGACGAGGTTACGGCGCAGCGAATGCGAGATCTGCGTGCCGCCGTGGAGTCATGGGCGGGCAAGGAAGGCGCATACCCGCGCAACCAGACTGAGATGAACCTGGCGCTGCAATCTGCTAGCTTCGAGTTTGCCAGTCCATTCCAGCACAGAAGCCAGCGGCTGAACTATGAGATTGTGACGACGGGTAACGCCACTGGACCGGTGCTGCGTGAGGACCGGCCGGCCTTGCTCTCCTACACCGTGAACGCGGAAGGCACCCACTACTGGATCACGGGCACCGGGTTGCCCTCGGCTTTCGCCGACAACGCTTTTCTCCTGCGCGACGGGAGGGGTGGGCCGCCCCTGGTTTATGAGAACAGACTGCAAGGGCGGGTAGGCAGGAAATAAAAAAAGCGCGGAGTGCTTTCCTTTCCTTTTGTCGCCGGATGGGCCACTCGCCTGCCTTAGGGGACAATTGTCCTCGTGTGTAAACCGGCTGGCCAATATGTTTCCCTGGCTTTACAAAGACGGCATTCCATCTGATATCTTTCGCCACCGTCGTCGGTGGGCAGCGGCGTTTGGCCCTGGGGCTTCCGGCGCCGCTACATCAGCTCCTCAATAAATGCCTTGGCGGCGTCGGGTGGGACGTGCATGTCCCTGTGCACCAGCGGGCCTTCGTTGACCACCGGCTCCGAGGCGTGCAGGGTGGGAACATCGTTGCGCTCGAAGAATTTTCCAATGGGGATTTCGTCACCCCAAAGCAAAGATTTGCCCATGGCAGCCATCCAGTCGTTAGCATCGTAGGCAGCATCGTCTTCCAGCTTCTTTACGCGGGGACGGAACCACTGGTACGTATTGTCGAGGTTGTAGGTCACGCATGGGCTGAAGACATCGAGGAACGAAAAGCCTTTGTGCTCGATGCCCTGCTTGATGAGGTCGGTCAAATGTTTCTGCTCGCCGCTGAAGCCGCGAGCTATGAAAGTTGCGCCGGCAGCCAGGGCCATGGAAATGGGATTAATGGGCGCTTCGACGTTGCCGAAGGGCGCGCTTTTGGTCTTCATGCCCAGGCGGCTGGTGGGTGAGGTTTGGCCGGTGGTGAGGCCGTAGATCTGATTATCCATGACGATATAAAGCAGGTCGACGTTACGGCGCATGGTGTGGACGAAGTGGTTGCCGCCGATGCCGAATCCGTCGCCGTCGCCGCCGGTGACCAGCACGGTGAGCGCGTGATTGGCGAGCTTTACCCCGGTGGCCACGGCGAGGGAGCGCCCGTGCAGGGTATGCATGCCATAGGTGCTGATGTAACCGGGAAAGTTGGAAGAGCAGCCGATGCCGCTGATGGTGACGACTTCATGAGGGGGGATCTGCAACTCGACCAGGGCCTTCTGTACGGCGGCGAGCACGCCGAAGTCGCCGCATCCCGGACACCAGTCGGGATCAACCTTGCCTTTCAGATCGGCCATGGTGAGTGGCTTGGGGGGCGCTATGGTTGCCATTTTCTTTCTCCTTAAACCATGATTTCGTGCATCGGAACAGAAAGATTTGTCTTCCCGCTCAACTGCTCTTTCACCGCCTCAACGATATGGTGCGGCATGAAGGGTTCGCCATCATACTTGCGGATGTTCCCATCGGGTACGAAGCTGGTTTCACTGCGCAGGTAGCGCGCAAACTGTCCGCTGTAGTTGTTCTCGACGATGATGGTGTGCTTCGCGCCCTCGAGAAGATCGAGAATCGCCTCGCCGTGCAGCGGCACCAGCCACCGTATCTGCAGGTGATTGGCAGAGATGCCCTGCTCGCGCAGCAGCTCACATGCCTCTTCGATCACGCCCTGGGTTGAGCCCCAGCCAATGAGCGTGACATCGGCCTTGCTCGGGCCCTGCAATGTGGGCGGTGGAGCTGCGGCCGTGATGCCCTCCATCTTGCGCATGCGCTTTTCCATCATGGCGCGGCGCTTGATGGGATTGGTGAACTCGTCGCTGATCAGCACTCCGTCTTCGTCATGCTCGTCGGTGGCAGCCGTGTGGGTGTGTCCGGGCACACCGGGAATAGCGCGCGGAGAAACTCCGCTCTCGGTAATCTTGTAGCGCTTGTAGATGGTGTCTGCACCGCCGTTGCTGCTTCCGTTCCCATTGGCGGAAGTGATCAACTCGCCGCGATCGATCCTGGGATTGAAATTCAGCTCCTTGGGGTCAACGCTGAGCCTGCCCTCCGACAGCAACAGATCGCAGAGCACCAGGCCGGGACACTGGAACTTGTCAGCAATGTTGAATATTTCAGGGATCAACGTGAAGCAATCGCCGATGTCGAGCGGGGCGGCGATGACGCGGGGATAATCTCCGAAGGCGGCGCCCAGCATCTGCCAGAGGTCACCTTGCTCGGTCTTGGTGGGAACTCCGGTAGAAGGGCCGGCGCGCTGGCAGTTGATTACAACTACTGGCGTCTCCATCATTGCGGACATGCCCAAGCCTTCGCTCATCAGGGCGAATCCGCCACCGGAAGTCGCACACATGGCGCGAACGCCCGCGTGCGCGGCGCCGATGGCCATGTTGACCACGCCGATCTCATCTTCCACCTGGCGAACCATGATGCCGGCCTTGCGCCCGTGCGACGCCATCCAATGCAAGACCCCGGTTGAGGGACTCATGGGGTACGCGCAATAAAATTTCACACCGGCGGCCGCCCCACCCATGGCCATGGCCGTGTTACCGGCGAGCACGGCGTACTTGTGTTCCGTCATGGGCAGCGGGCGGGCAAAGGGCTTGAAGTTAGCAGAGCCGTAATCATAGCCGGCGCGCGCCACTCCGACGTTTTCCGCGACCACGGCCTCACCTTTCTTCTTGAACTGTTCGGCGAGGACGCTCTCCAGCGACTGGAAGCCGATGCCCATCATGCTGAGCGCCGCACCGAGCGCGAGCGTATTCTGCGCGACCTTGTTGCGAGTGATGTCCGCCAGTTTCGAAACTGGAAGCGGGCAGAGTTGCACGCCAGAAGCGGCGACGCCGGGCTTGATGGCGTCGGCATTGTAAATGCAAGCCGCGCCAGCGGTGAGCAGACTCAGGTGGCGGTCCATGGTGTCCTGGTTCAGAGGGATCAGCAAGTCAATGCGGTCTCCCATATTGGTAACTTTTTCACGACCGGTACGAATGGTCAGAAAAGTGTGACCGCCACGAATAATCGATTGATAGGCGTTGTAGGCGTTCAGGTGCAGTCCGCGGCGGCTGAAGATTTTGGCGAAAATGTCGCCAGGAGTGGCTACACCCTGGCCAGCCGCGCCGCCAATAGCAATGGAGAAGGTCTCCCTCATTAGGATAGCTCCAAGTGGAAGTTCTGAGTCTGATCCGAAGAAAAAGGGCCCCACAGGATTTTTGATCCATCCTGTGCGCTCCCAAGCATACACCCGAAACGCAGCTACAGGCTATAAGGTGCGGGTTGTTCTGCAGGCTTTATATCTAGTCGGCCGAGGCGCTCTGGGTTGAGGTGGCTTCAATGAGGTCGTAGATGGCCTGGTTGGCGCAGGCTTCGTAATAATGATGGTCGGTCCATCCCTTGAAAGAAAAGTCGCGGGGATCAATGCGGGCGATCTTGCCCTCGCGCACAATAATGCGGCGGAAGGCGCCCTGCCCTACCGGAACCACGCCGCAGTAGAGGCGGACGTTTTCCACGTTCCAGACGGTTTGTATTCTGCGCTCCATCACCTGCAATGAAATTTCCTGACGGAGCTTCTCGAAGGCGCCCTGGTTGATGTTGATGCCACCGATGTTGTAGCTGACCTGAAATTCTTCGCTGG
Organism: Terriglobales bacterium; assembly: GCA_035487355.1. Taxonomy (NCBI): domain Bacteria; kingdom Pseudomonadati; phylum Acidobacteriota; class Terriglobia; order Terriglobales; species Terriglobales bacterium. Next base: position 52,007 of record DATHMF010000050.1, read on the forward strand.
CGGAGTCGCCGGAGGGATCTTCAATCGTCTGGAAGGAATAGACATTGAACAGGCTGCTGGCGCCATCCAGGTGCTTGCGGGCGCTGCGGCTACAGGAAGAGAGGCGGTCGCTTTCGTTGAGCGCCTTGGAGATCATGATCTGCGAGCTGCCATCCATCAGGTACATGGGTGCCGCATCCTGATAGGAGATTCCGATGCCAAGTTCCAAAATGGGAAGCCCTGCCTTCAAGGATTGCTCGTTGTAGGCGCGGACGATATCAATAATCTCGCGCGCCAGCGCGCAGGCGCGTCCCACGCCGAAGCCGGGCTCTCCTTCACGCTCAAAAAGGGCCATGATAATGGCATCACCCTCGATAAAAACCTTGGAGGCGCTGTACTTGGGCAGAAGCTTGTTGACCGGCTCGTAGAAATTCAGGCTGAAATACGATGCCGGGTTCAGGCCGCGCTCGAACAGGGTGCGCGTCAGCGTGGTGGAATCGCGAATATCGGCCTTGATGATGACATGGTGCACAATTTTTTCTTCCAGCGGCTTCTGCTCTTCGGGAAGAAGGACGTCATACAAGGTGTTGTTGATGGCGGAAAGCTGGCGCAGTTTTTCGTTGCTGATGACGTTGATGCCATCCATGGCAGAGTTCACCGCCTCGAGCCGGCGCAGGTCGCGGTGATAGCGGATGAAGTCGCCCAGGAAGCGGCCAGCCAGCTTGGCGCGGTCCGTGCCCTTGCAATTTGAAATGCGCTTGACGCCCACATTGAGGTTATCGGGGGAGATGCGCCCGTGCTCCTGCAACAGCGACTCCACGCGCTTGCGCTCGGCGCGGGAGATCAGCGCATTCTTGAGCTGCTGCGCATTGATTGGCGGCGAGTACTCGCCCAGCAAAGGAACAACCTCATAGGAGGCAATCACGTGCTCCATCACGTTGTGGCGCTCCAGCAATTCGACCCAGGCATTCAAGATGGCGCGCTGCGCTTTTCCGCGAACCGAGGTTTCATCGGGAGAGCCGCCTGCCACCAGCTCTTGTGCGTTCTCCGGGGAACTCAGGTAGCCATCGAGCACGGCGTCTTCTTCGTATTCCGGCGACACGCCTGAAGTCTTGAGGAACTCATAGGCGAAAGAGAGCAGGGTCTGGAAGCGGTCAGGATCACGCTCATAGTTACCCAGCATCACGTAGTGCTCGGCGTTCAGGTAATCGTCGTGCCCATCTTCGGTGAACAGCAGGCGGTTCATGAAAAGGTCGTATTGGGGCGTATCGTCATCGCCAAATAACGAGCGCCGCATCTTGCCCAGGGTTTGTTTTTCGATCTCGCGCAGGGTCTGGAAGATATCCTGTCCGGCGCGCCGCAATATGGTTTTTTTATTGACCTGGAAGCGGGCAAAACGTTCACGCAGCTCCAGGGCCTTGCTGGGATTGATGGGACGCGGGCCTTCAAAACTCTTCAGCTTGGCGCGGCAGCGCTCCAGCACGGTGTTGAAGCGGACCGGCAACTCGCTGCGAAGAAATTTGATAATGGCGATGCGGACGAGAAGATCCACATCAATGTTGTTGTCGGCCTTGGCCCGGTTCAGACCGGCAACGTGGATATCCACGAGCATGCGCTTGAATTCAGCCGGATCTTGACCCTTCAATGAACGGAACCTGCCCGAATCGGAGGCCGAGGGCGGAGGCGTTTTGTTTGGCCCCAGTAAAATTGAGGGCGGCCGTTGCGGCACGACGATGGGCTCCTCGGCAAAATCCTCCACACTGCCGTAGGTCATCACCAGACGATCCATGTGCATGCGGGCGGTTTCGGAGAATTTGGTGCTGAGAAAAACGTCGGAGCGGACGTTATCCACACCGGTCATCAACCCTTTCAGCGTGAGCGAGGGCTGATAAGTTGATAACGTCAACTGCCGCGCGTGATCGGCCAGATTGCCGCGCTGTAAGAATGGAAATGGCGCCATAGGGAAGAACCACATCTCCGGAGCACAGCTCACCCGGAACCCATTGGGAAAACTGAGAGTCGCTTGGGAAAGACTAGCATGGGTGACGCTATCCAACAAACGTTACATTAGTAACGAGCCCGAGGTGGTGGATTTTGAAAATTCCTGGGTTAAAGCCCAATCTTTATTGGCTGTTGACATCCTCAGTAACACTTGGGTTTGAGGATTGGAATTGAGCCGCAGCAGGATTGAGCAGCCGTAAAAAACCTAGGTCTCTCCACTTCGCCGCGAAGCGCGGCTTCGGTCGGGATGACAAAAGTTGGATTAGGAAATAAGGATGTCAATCGAGCCAACTTGTTCTATGCTTTTCCGAGATTAGCAGCGTAACTTCTGGTCAGTGACGATAATTCGGCGCACACTTTGGCGTGTTGCAGATCATCAGCCTGATTTTTCATCTCCAGCAGATCGGTTTTCGGGTCAAACAACATCGCACCGTTCTTCCCCCCGGGCCCGAACTCGGCGTAGCGCCATTTTTCGGTGCGCACGGCGACACCATGCAAGCTCGAGCCGTCTTCGCTCCAAACGCTGTACGCGGGACGATCCCACTTTGCCTGCGGATTGTGCAACAAGGGAACCAGGCTTTTGCCCTCAACGCCGGAAGGCAACGGCAGGCCGCACAACTCCACTAATGTTGGATAAATGTCGAGCGACTCCACGATGCGCAGGCAGGATTGGCCATTGCCCTTGGCGCCGGGAACGGCCATGATCATAGGTACGCGCGTTCCCATCTCGAACAGCGAGCCGGCCTTTGACCATTTTCCCTTTTCGCCAAGCTGATAACCGTGGTCGGCCACGAAGACGATGATGGTGTTCTGGCGCAACCCTAACCGGTCGAGCTCGGCGAGGACGCGAGCGACGTTCCAATCCACCCACGAAATCGAAGCAATGTAGGCGCGGATGACTTCGCGGGCTTCGGCGGGGCTGGCGGTGCGTCCGATGAACAGGTCGGCGTTGCGCTTGCGAATGGCCGCGCTGGGGAATCCGGGCGGCACGGTGGGCCACGAGGCAAAATCGGGCGTCAACTCGATTTTGTTTACGTCATACAAATCAAAAAACTTCTGCGGCGCGGCCGGCGGGCTGTGGGGTTTAACAAATCCGCAGGCAATGAAAAATGGCTGGTCTTTGTATTTGCGCAGATACTCGATGGTGTGGTCGGCGGTGTGATAATCGCCGTTGCCTTCGCCGCTGCCATCCAAAACGACAATGCGGTCTGAATACGCGGCGCGGCTCAAATCCTGCGGAAGCGTTGGCGCCGCATCGGCCGGCTTGGGCGGAGACTGGGTTGACGGAAGCACCTTGTCTTTGCCACCGGCACCGCCGCCGCTGGCTTCGCCTTCTCCCGGCTGGCCATCGGCTTCGTCCCACGCTTCAGGATCATCAATGCCGCCATGAAAGATTTTGCCGCTGCGCACAGAGACGTATCCGCTTTGCCTGAACAATTGCGGAAGGCTGATCCAATTCGGATGAATGTCACGGAAAGCGGTGCGGTTGCCCAGCACGCCCGTCTTGGTCGGCGGACGGCCTGTGAGCAATGAGGAACGCGACGGATTGCACAGCGGAAACTGGCAGTAGTTCCTATCGAAGCGGACGCCCGATTTAGCCAGCCCATCGAGGTTCGGCGTCTGGGCGCGAAACATGCTGCCGTAACAACCCAGTTCCACGCGCATGTCATCGGACATCAGGAACAGGACGTTAGGTTTGAGCTTTGCGGATTTGGAGGCACCCGCAAACATCGGGTACGACAACGATGCTGAGACCGCCACACCGGCAACCTGTCCCAAGAATTTTCTGCGCGTGATTCGGCCCATTGGTGCGGGAAATTTTAACACCAACAGCAAATTGTGAAAAAGCAAGCGCCCCTTCGCGGCGGAAGCGCCGGCTGAGCTCGATCACCTACGGAGCGCTATGACCAGCACACTGCAGCACGCCCAGAAAGGCGCTCCACGGACCGACTGCGTCACGATACTGATGGGCCATCACGCGGGATAGTTGATGCACATGAGTGAAGTCGTGAACCGCCCATGTCGCCAGAAGTTGCGATAGCGTCACCACTCCCAGCGCTGGATGCCTTCCTCGCCGGGTCAAGTCTTCCTGCTGTAAATTCAGTGCCTGCAGCGCAACTAGATTCTCCCTTCGCAGGCGGGCGAAATCTTCCAAGAGCTGCTCCAGCGACTTGTCTTGACTCTCTTTCAACTGCGCAAAGCGGTCAAAGGGATCAAATGGCCGCGCTTCGCCGCTCTCCAGTATGATCCGCACCCGCGGCATCCAGTCGGTGCGCTCCCCGAAGACCAGGTGGCCCACGATGTCGAACGGGCTCCAGGTATCTTTTCCTTCGTTGCCGCGCACCCAGATGTTGGGCAGCCCGCGCAACAGCGCATTTAGGGTCGCGGGAGTGCGCGTGAGAACTGCGATGGCCTCGTCCAGGCTGAAGTCCGTCAAGCTTTTCATGCCCATGTAGATGCATGCCTGGCGCTTCGGACTCAGTGGGGTATCCCTTTGCTAGCTTGGTCGCGATCTCAGAGAAAGTCTCGCCTGGCCTCCCTGGGGGGTGAAAGGGTCTCGGAGGCCCTACCCGCAGCCCCTTGCCAGCTCGGTGTTATTTTCAAGTCATTGTAATAAAACGAGATAACTGTCTAAAACCCTGTCAGCTAAAAGGCCAGGCAAATGAAATATTAAAAAAAAGCTTGACACGTTTTATAGTGTTATAGTTAACTACAACACTAGATTCTAGAGCGTGCGCTTTGAAAATTGCCACGCGTCATGCAAAGAAGAAAATGCAACTCTTAAGGAGAACGGAACATGAAATCCCTTCGCGTACTGTGTGTTGTTCTAATTTCGCTCTCGACTGTGGCTTTTGCCCAGTCCGACGCGCAAAAATCTTTCGACAAACTAAAAACTCTGGCGGGCACCTGGCAAGCCTCGGTGACCGTCGACCCGCCACAGAAGGATATGGGAGACGGAACGACGACGCAGGTCACAGTGCGCGTGACCTCCCGCGGAAACGCGCTGGTGCATGAGATGCACGAGATAGGAAAGCCAGACGATCCGACGCGTTACGACCATCCGGTTACGATGCTCTACCTGGATGGCGATCGTCTGCTCCTGACGCACTATTGCGACGCTGGAAACCGGCCGCGCATGGTCGCCAAGACCTCGCCGGATGGGAAGAAGGTGGAATTCGATTTTCTCGATCTCTCTGGCGGCAATGAGTACGGGCACATGTACCACGCCGTGTTCACGATTATCGATGCTAACCACCACACAGAAGACTGGACTTATATGATGCCGGGCGACAAGCCCCTGCACGCGCACTTCGACCTGAAGCGGGCACAGTAAGGATCCCGGTAACGCGAACTGGAAACCAGATGGAACGTGAGTGGAATGACAGTCAGCCGATTTACCGCCAGCTTCGTGACCGAGTGGTCGCGATGATACTCGACGGAGTGCTCAAGGAAGGCGACCCGCTGCCTTCGGTGCGCAATGTCGCGACCGAATATAGGGTCAATCCGCTCACGGTCCTGAAGGGCTATCAAGAACTCGTGGACGAGCAACTGGTCGAGAAGAGGCGAGGTCTCGGCATGTTCGTCAAAGTGGGCGCGCCCAATCTGCTGCTGCAGGGCGAACGCCAAAAGTTTCTGGCCGAACAATGGCCCAGGATCCACGCAACCATTCAGCGGCTCGGACTGAAACCGGAAGAACTGCTGGATGCTGCCGCAAAACGTCCCTCGTCGCCGGATGCTGTAGGGGCGGATGCCGCAAAGCCGGATGCTACAGACAAGGAGCGTTGAAAGCCCATGGCATGCATAGAAGCAAAGAATCTCCGCAAGGCCTTTGGCACAACCGTCGCGCTGGACGGCGTCAATTTGCGTGTCGAAGAGGGCCGCATCCTGGGACTCATCGGTCCTAACGGCGCAGGCAAGACTACCGCGCTGAACGCAATTCTGGGCCTAACCCCATATCAGGGAGAGCTGAAGGTTCTCGGACGCGACCCCTGGAACGAGCGCGATCAGCTCATGCGCGATGTCTGCTTCATTGCCGATGTGGCCGTGCTGCCGCGCTGGATAAGGGTTTCGCAGGCGCTTGATTACGTTGCCGGCGTGCATCCGCGGTTTGATCGCGCGAAGGCGGAAGGGTTTCTTGCCAGGACCACCATCCGGCATGGCAGCAAGGTCAGGGAGTTGTCGAAGGGCATGGTGGCCCAACTGCACCTCGCTCTGGTGATGGCCATTGACGCGAAGCTGCTGGTGCTGGATGAGCCGACGCTGGGCCTCGACATCCTCTATCGCAAGCAGTTCTACGATTCGCTGCTGAACGACTACTTCGATCGCCACCGCAGCATCGTGGTGACGACACACCAGGTGGAAGAAATCCAGCACGTCCTCACCGATCTCATGTTTATCAACCAGGGCCGCATCGTATTCGCTTGCAGCATGGAAGAATTCGAGTCGCGCTATGTAGAAGTCACGGTGCGTCCCGAGCATGTCGCCGCCGCCCGTGCGCTCAAACCCATGTACGAGCGCCAGGTTTTCGGGCGCAGCATTTTGCTATTCGACCATGCCGATCGTCAGCAACTCGCCCCGCTTGGCGACATGCGCACGCCCAGCATCGCCGACTTGTTCGTTGCCGTCATGAGCAGTCAGGCGGGGCAGGCACAAGGAGCAGCTCAATGAATACTCAACCGAATGCTGTGCCCGAGTCCCCGGCCGACTCCCAGCAAACCGCGGCCACGGCGGCGACCCGGCCTATGTATTGGTCGGTGCGGCGTGAATTGTGGGAGAACCGCTCGATCTATGTCGCGCCACTGGCTGTCGCGGCAGTGGTAGTGTTCGGCTTCTTGGTCAGCACGCTTACTCTTCCGTACCGCATGCATGCGGCGTCGGCGCTCAATCCGGCCGAGCAGCAGGCCGCAATGGCAGAGCCCTACACAATCGCGGCGTCGCTGATCCTGGGGGCCACTTTTATCGTCGGGATTTTTTACTGTCTGGACGCGCTGCACGGGGAGCGCCGTGATCGCAGCATCCTGTTCTGGAAGTCGCTGCCGGTCTCCGATCTTACGACAGTGCTTTCGAAGATGAGCATTCCAATGGTCATTCTGCCGGTGCTCGGTTTCGCAATCGCTGTAGTCACGCTGTGCATCATGCTGCTGCTGAATGCCCTAGTCCTGTTTGTGAGCGGTCTCAGTGTCTCGACGCTCTGGGCACAGGTGCCGGTGTTCCGGATATCGCTGGTCCTGTTCTACCACTTTCTGACCGCGCATGCGCTCTGGTATGCGCCCATCTACGGCTGGCTGCTGCTGGTCTCAGGCTGGGCGCGGCGCGCGCCATTTCTGTGGGCCGTCTTACCGCCGCTCGCGATCTGCGCCATCGAGAAGCTTGCGTTCAACACGATGCATTTCGCCAACCTGCTGCAGTACCGCTTGGAGGGAAATCCGGATAGCGGCCTGCATTTCCCGCTGGTGCAGCTCACTCCGTTGAAATTCCTGAGCGCGCTGGGTCTGTGGACCGGGTTGGCGCTGGCTGCGGTATTCCTGATCGCAGCGGCCCGGCAGCGCCGCTATCGAGGACCGATTTGATTCGCCAGCATGGGGGATTCACTCCCTCGCATAAGGCAGAAAAGATTATGAGCAAGACAACAAACCTGTAAGCAGCAAATTTAATTCGATGTTCAGGAGGACATATGGAACCCGTTATTGGCATTAACAGCTCAGCGATTGAATGTACGTCTGTCTCAACCAGCGCTCCCATCTGGCAGGATGTGCTGGCACAGGCGATCACCGGTGAACTGCTCGCCGCAATGAACTACAAGTCTTTAGCCGAAATATGTGACAACGCCGAAGAAGCAGCCGATGCCCTGGAGCATGCGGAGAATGAACACGGACATGCTGCTGCGTTCGCTGCCGAGGGCCGCAAGATTGGAGTGAACGTGACGAGCAACGTCGAGGGGATGCATTGGAAGCGGCTCCGCGAAGCATTCCTGCGCTGCATCGCCGAGCGTGATTTTATTGGCTGCCTGATCGTCCAGGAGATCATGCTGGAATCCTTTGCCGTCGCCAGCTATGCACGCGTCGCTAAGGTCGGGCCGGGGAGTCTGGGCAAGACCTTTGCCCGCATCGCAGCCGAGGAAGAAGAGCACGTGGATCACGCCCTGGCGATTCTCAGAGCGGAGCGGGCCCTGGACGCCCAGCGTTTCGACGACAAGGTATACCGGCTGCATCTGGAAGTGATGACCACGCTCGCCAAGATGCTGGCGAAGGAATGCAAGGATGGACACTGCGAGGTGTGCCATGGCAGTTGTGTGAAGCCATCGCTGTTCCAGGTCAGCTTATCAGCAGCCCAGTTGCGCGGAGCGTCATTGCAACAGTATTTGAAGACGCTCGACATGCTGGGGCTGCCCGGGGAGGTAACACTCGCATGGGTCACTCAGTTGCCAGTGTAGCTGTCTCTGGGCGGACGATCGAGCAGGTTGATTTCGCCCTGATCGGCCATCAGGAGAGTTGGAAAGCAGCCGCGGACGTACTTGCTGTGTTGCGCGGACCGGAGCATACGCCTCTGCCGGACGATGAGATCAAAGACATCCTTCCATGGATTCCGCCCAGGGCGGTCTGCCATGTCGAAGTCGGATCGATCGTCAGTACAAAGATCGGGGGCGCCAAATTTAAGTCGCGCGGCCTCTATATCGACTCATTCATTCCTCCCGACCGTCTGGATGCCGCTTACATTCACGAGAACCTCGCCTGCGTTCGAAGGGCGGCGGCCTGCGCCATCAACGCGGGAGCCAAGATCGTGAGCCTCGGCGGATTCAGCTCCATTCTGATCGAGGGCAACTTCGATCAGCTTCCGGAAAGGCACGATACGGTCTTTACGACGGGCAATACGTTGACGGTTGCTTTCATCGTTCAGGGCATCAGGAAGATGTGCGCGCTGGAGGGCCAGGAGCTCCGAAGATCAACGCTGCTCATCGTTGGGGCAACGGGCGATGTGGGTTCCGGGTGCGCCCGTTGTTTAGCGCCTGGGGTGAAGCGCGTGCTGCTCAGCGCACGCAACCTGGAGCGGCTACGCAGGCTCGCCGCCGAGCTCGAAGCTGACGGAATCGAGGTGGAGATTGCGACGGATCTTCGGCAGTTCTCCGCAGAAGCCGACATCGTGATCTGCGCAGCGAGTCTGGCAGCCCCTTCGCTACTGTTGGGCCGGATCGCACCGCACGCAATCGTTTGCGATGCGGGCTACCCGAAGAACCTGTCTCCAAGCGTGGAGATGCCTGGCGCCAAGGTCTTCTTCGGAGGCCTGGGCCAGATCACCGGCGGATTGAGTTTCGCGCCGGATTTTCATGGAATTCTGAATCGGCATCCGTTTCCCGATGTGGTCCATGGATGTCTACTCGAAGGCATGGCTCTCGCTCTGGAGGGCCGCTACGAACCCTTCTCTCAGGGAAGAGGGTTCATCACCCGGGAGCGCGTCGAAGAGATTGAAACCATTGCTGCACGGCATGGGATCTATCTCGCACCGCTTTACAACGCCGATGGTCCAGTACAGGACGCTCTTGGTTGCCGGACAGAATGGCCGGGAGGACTGAGTGCGGGGGCGAGAGACCAGATCGAACTAACGCAGCCCGATCTGCTCCCACGGACGTTTTAATTGCGCACATATGTCTGTGCGTTGTGCGTGCACTTTTCCCCGTTTTAGTTTTTGGCAGGAGGACACAATGATTCGAGAACGAGTGCTCAAGGTCGTATTGATGTTAGTGGGGTTGCTCTTTTTGGCAGGTGTTTACCCGCTCTTGAGATGGCAGCCGAATCAGACAATCGAGCAGATGCTCGGCGGCATCTATGCCGCACTGGGGATTTTTCTGCTGCTTGCGTCACGTAACAGGTCAGTGAATCGCGGCTTGATCGCCTTCACGACGTGGTCGACCGTTGCTCACGCAGCCATCATGACACTGCATTTCCACTTGTTATGTTCAATGTAGAAGTGATCGCAACATCGTTGCATTGCGTGGCACCGTTTGACCAGACTTAAGGAGTGCAGAATGCGATTTTTACCCATATTGGTTCTTCATATTTGCGGGGGAATCTTAGGCCTGTTGTCCGGTACAGTAGCAATGTCTTTGCGCAAAGGCTCCAGCCGGCACGCTGTGGCGGGAAATGTATTTGTCATAGCCATGGTGTGCATGGCCGCAAGCGGGTCGTATCTGGGGTTCATGAAGCACCAAATGAACAATGTCTTCGGCGGCATTCTAACGATCTATCTAGTGACAACGGCATGGGCAACAGCCCGGCGCAGGGAGGGTGAAACTGGCATTTTCGATTGGGCGGGATTTCTAGTTGCATTGGGCATCGGAGCCCTCAGCGTGGCCCATGGGCTAGAAAAGGCCACAGGCCGCATTGGGTCAGATGATGGCGTTCCCGCCGGCATGGATATCTTCATGGGCTCGGTGATTCTGCTTGCTGCCGCGGGAGACCTTCGCATGCTCGTGCGCGGCAGTCTTTCTGGCACGCAACGTCTGGTACGCCATCTTTGGCGCATGTGCTTTGGGCTGTTTATTGCTACAGGATCTTTCTTCATCGGACAGCAACAGGTATTCCCCGCTTTTATACGCAAGACAAACGTACTTTTTATCCCAGGTATCCTGCCACTGATCTTGATGATTTTCTGGCTGGTCCGAGTTCGCTTCGCAAATGCATATAAGATCAAGTCGATGCCCGGCAGAGGTGACGTTTATTCCCCTACGGACTTAGCCTTAGACCCCTCCTTCCCGCAAGACACAGGCGGGAACAGCAATAGAACCAGAACAAGGATGTCCACATGAAGGCAATCGTCTGTCGAAACTACGGTTCGCCCGATGTCCTAAAGTATGAAGAGATTGAAAAGCCGACCCCTGGGGACAACGAAGTTTTGATCAAAGTCCGCGCGGCTTCCGTCAATCCAGTTGACCGGCTCTTCCGAGGCGTGCCGCATGTCCTTCGCATAATGACCGGGCTGCGCAAACCAAAGGACCCACGAGTCGGCGTGGATGTTGGCGGCCAGGTTGAAACGGTCGGCAGGAACGTAACCCAGTTCAAGCCAGGCCACGAGGTGTTCGGCGCGTGCAAAGGTGCCTTTGCCGAGTATGCGTGTGTTTCCGAGTCAAGATTGGCCATGAAGCCGAATAAGGTAACGTTTGAGCAAGCGGCTTCGGTACCTGTGGCGGCATTGACCGCATTGCAGGGCCTTCGCGACAAGGGACAGATTCGATCGGCGCAGAAGGTTTTGATCAACGCTCGGGGAAAAGTAGTAATAACTTTGGAATATAACGACAAAACCTAACAACGCGCCGCCGCAGTGTACGCCGGCTCGCCGTGCGAGACGAGTACACGCTCCCGGAGCCCCACCTGCGATTGCGGGTTGTGCTTCATCATCTGTAAAGCCCCATCAGAGTGTAAGAGAGTCACGGCTCATCCGGAACTGACCGATTATCCCAAATCAAGACGGTGCTATGCTTATGGCCGCCGTGAACAACGAACATCCACTCCACGCCGGCCGCGGCTTTCATGTGCTGACCAAACCGATTGGTCCGATCTGCAACCTGGATTGCAAATACTGCTTTTACCTTGAAAAGCAGAAGCTCTACCCCGAAGAACGTGAGTGGCGGATGAGCGATGAGGTGCTCGAGGAATACATCCGCCAATACATCCAAAGCCAGGCTGTGCCAGAAATCAATTTCGCCTGGCAGGGCGGCGAGCCGACATTGCTGGGCGTGGATTTTTTCCGGAAGGCCGTGCAGTTGCAACAGAAGTACGCCGACGGCAAATTGATTTCCAACGCGCTGCAGACCAACGGCACGTTGCTCGACGACGAATGGTGCGAATTTTTGGCCGCGAATAAATTTTTGGTGGGTCTTTCGATTGACGGCCCGCGCGACCTGCACGACAAATACCGGCTAGACAAAGGACAAAAGCCGACGTTTGATGCCGTCATGCGCGGGCTTGAGTTGCTGCAAGAGCACAAAGTTGATTTCAACACGCTGACGGTGGTCAATCGCGCCAACTCGCGGCAGCCGCTGGCGGTATATCGTTTTCTCAAACAAATCGGCAGTGAGTTCATTCAGTTCATTCCGCTGGTTGAACGCCAGCCCTCCAAGCAATCCAAGCTGCTGGGTCTGGATTTTGCCGCGCCTCCGGATTTGCAGCAGGCAGACGACCCGCAATCACCCGTGACTGCGTGGAGTGTTGAGGCAAAACAATACGGAAAATTCCTGTGCACAATTTTTGACGAGTGGGTGCGCAAAGACGTCGGCCAGACTTTCGTGCAATTGTTCGACGTGGCGCTGAGCAACTGGATGGGACTGGGCTCGGCGCTCTGCGTCTTTGCGGAAAAATGCGGTGTGGCGCTGGCCATTGAGCACAATGGCGATCTTTACAGTTGCGACCACTACGTGTATCCGAAATACCGCCTGGGCAATGTGATGAACCAGGGCCTCGGTGAAATGGTGCGCTCAAGCAAACAGATAAAATTCGGCAACGACAAGTTTGATTCGCTGCCGCAGTATTGCCGGAAGTGTGAAGTCCGTTTCGCCTGCAATGGCGAATGCCCCAAGCACCGTTTCATCAAGACTCCCGATGGCGAAGACGGCCTGAATTATCTTTGCGCCGCATACAAGCGGTTCTTTACACACATTGATCCTTATATGCACACCATGGCGCAGTTGCTGCAGCAAGGCCAATCTGCTGCGGAGATCATGGGGGTGTTGAATCGTAAGTAAGGATGGACCCAGAAAGACAAAAGCAAACCACGAAGGACACGAAGTACTCACACAAAGGACACAAAGAAAAACAAACCGAGGATTTTCCCCGTTCTGTACCTCGAAACCCTGCATCAGGATAAAGCCACGTGGGAAACTGTGCCCTGACACAACCCGATTTATGAAACCAACTCTAGTACGAGAACGCTCTGGGAAACAGTCGAGCCGTGCTGGTTGCGGTTGCGGTGGCGCCGCCTGTATCAAGGATTGTCACCGTAACGTTCCACCCGCCGACTTTTTTATAGGCGTGGTTGCCGCTTACGTTGAACACCGGTCCGCTCTTGGTAATGATTCCCAGAGTAGGCGCGGTTCCGTCTCCCCAATCAATACTGGCGGTGAAATTTCCGATGCTGGGGCTGGGATCGGCATCGGTAAAGCTGGCTACGACGAGAGAAAAGGGCGCCCCCAGGCGCACGTGCAGGCGGCGGCCGGTTGCGGTCAGGGGAAAATCATCCTTCACGTTTGAGGTCGCGGTGGTCATGCTTCCACCCACGTCGTGGATCGTGATGGTTGCGGTGTGGCCGCCGGTGGCGATGTAGGTGTGCGTGCCAAGCACATTGAAGCCGCCGCTGGCGTTGGCTGAGACCGTTCCCGCCGACGAGCTGCCGTCACCCCAGTTGATGAGAGCGGTGAAGTTACCCACAACTCCATTGGGATTGGCGTCGGTGAAGGTGGCCATCACGGCTGTAAAGGATGCACCGTGGGGCGCGGCGACTGTAGTACCCGAAGCCGAGAGCGATGCGTCCGCCACGGACACGGTCGTGTTGGCAATGACTGAGCTACCGCCGTCATCGGTCACGGTGATTTGCGCATTGTAGGTCCCTTCATCGGCATAGACGTGATTGCCACTCACATTAAAGCCACCTGTTCCGTTGGTGGAAACAACAGCCGCGGACAAGGTTCCGTCGCCCCAGTTAATGGTGGCAGTGAAATCACCAGCAACTCCATTGGGATTGGCGTCAGTGAAGATGGCCATCACCGCATTGCTAAGCAGTGCGCCCTCGGTAGCATTGATGGTTGTGCCTGAGGCAGAGAGCGGTGCATCCAACACATTCACATTTGTGTTCGCACCGCCCACGCTGCCACCGATATCGGTTACGGTAATTTGCGCGGTGTAGGGTCCTTCATCAGCATAGGCGTGACTGCCGATTACATTAAAACCACCCCCTCCGTTGGCGGAGACAACAGCCGCCGACGAGGTGCCATCACCCCAATTGATGATAGCGGTGTAATCACTGACAATTGCATTGGGATCTGAGTCACTGAAGGTAGCCATGAGGACATTACTAATGAGTGTGCCTTCGGTGGCGCCGATGGATTGGCCCTGGACTGAAAGCGGCGCGTCAGCCACAGACACACTTGTGTTTGCGCTGGCTTTGGCGCCCCCAACATCCATCACGGTGATTTTTGCAGTATAGTTTCCCTCCTCGGCATAGACATGACTGCCAACGACATTGAAACCACCCGTTCCGTTCGCTACGATCGTTCCCGAAGATGATGGTGTTCCGTCACCCCAGTTGATGATGGCTGTGTAATCACTCACAACTCCGTTGGGATCTGCGTCGGTGAAGGTCGCCATCACGGTATTACTAACGAGTGTGCCTTCGGTGGCATTGACAGTAGTGCCCGAAGCTGAGAGAGCTGCATCCGTAACAGACACGCTTATGCTCATGTTGGCCGTGCTGCCGCCGGTATCCGCCACGTGGGTACCGACGGTGTAACTTCCTTCCTCGGCATAGACATGACTCCCGATGACATTGAAACCACCTGACATGTTGGCTGCGATCGTTCCCGGGGATAATGATGTGCCGTCACCCCAGTTGATGGTTGCTGCGTAATCACTCAGAGTTCCGCTGGGATCTGCGTCGGTGAAAGTTGCTACAGTCAGGTTACAAACGGCCCCTTCGGTGCAGTTGGCGGGAGATGTGCCCAAAGCTGAGAGCAGTGCATCGGCCACAGTCATACTTATGTTCGCGGTAACAGCACTGCCGCCGGAGTCCGCCACGCGGGTGCTGACCGTGTAGCTCCCCTCCTCGGCGTAGACATGACTGCCGCTGACATTGAACCCGCCCGTTCCGTTGGCTACGATCGTTCCCGGAGATGATGATGTGCCGTCACCCCAGGTGATGGTTGCTGTGTAATCACTCACAACTCCGTTGGGGTCGGCATCGGTGAAAGCTGCTACCGTCAGATTACAAACGGCACCTTCGGTGCAGTTCCCGGGGGATGATGCTCCCGCAGTGAGTGGCGCATCTTTCACCGTAGCCGTGCTCGGGGTAGCAACATGGTCTGAGTTGTCTGAGTTGTCCGGTATGCGGTGCAGGGTCACTGTAACCGTAGAGTTCCCTTCTTCTGCATACGTGTGATTGCCGATCACGGCGAACATGCCAGCACCAGGCTGGCTCACAATTCCGGCTGATAAGGTGCCATCACCCCAATTGATTGTCGCCGACACGTCAGAGGGCAGATCCGGAGAGCTATCCGTGAAGCTGGCGACAGCTCCATTGAAAGAAGCGCCCTCAACGGCATTGAAGTTGTTTCCGGTCCCCGTAATTGTGCCGAAAGCATGAGCAGAAAAAATGGCTACAAACACCACGAGGGTGCAAATGCCTTTCGGCTGAATCAACGACAAGGATGACTTCACTCGGATTTTCCTTTAATGACTCTTCAGGCGGGCGGCCTCGAACTCGTCGCCATGTTGCCACGCGGGCAATTGCGGCAGATTGGCGGCTTTCCAACCCAGGGCCAATCCGAAGCGGGCCATGATGGCCTCGCCGCGGAAATCCATGTCGGGACGCAGCTCGTCGCTGGGCTGATGATAGTTGTTCTTGGTGTAGTAGTCGGCCTGCTCCAAGCCCCACTCGCGGGTGTGTCCCTGGTATTTCATGCCTTCGTTGATGGAGAACGAAGGAACACCCACGCGCGCCATGCTGAAATGATCGGAGCGGTAGTAATGTCCGGCATCGGGATGAGAGTCGGGGATGATGGTCAATCCGAATTGTTTTGCAGTCTCCTGCACGACGGGATAAAAGTTGGTGCGCTCAGAACCCACGACTTCAGTCTCTTCCGGCACACCTCGTGCGGGAACGTCATCATAGTTCAGGTCCAACGCGATCTTGCCGGCAGGAATCGGGGGATGCATCCCAAAATATTTTGAGCCCAGCAAACCTTGCTCCTCGGCGGTCACGGAGACAAATAAGACAGACCGCGCCGGCCGCTGCGGCGCATAGGCAAAGGCGCGGGCAATTTCCATGATGATGCCGCAGCCGGAGGCGTTATCCATGGCGCCGTTGTAGATGTTGTCGCCGGGCTGGTCAGGATGAATTCCCAAGTGGTCGTAGTGGGCGGTATACATAACGGCCTCGTCTTTTCTTTTCTTGTCGGAGCCGGGAAGCATGGCCACAACATTGTTCGACTCGAAAGGGCGCACCTTGGTCACCATATGCGCTTTCAACCGCACGGGCAGCGGAATAGGACGAAAATCGGGAGAAGCGATTTTCTTAAGCCAATCATCAAAATCCTGCCCGGCGAGCGATGCGATCTTGCGGCCCACGCTCTCGTGAATGCGGGCAGCAGCTTTCAACTTGGGGTCCTCATCTCCGCTCAGACGCGATTGTTCGCCCGACCAGGAGTTGCGCACTACGTCCCAACCATAAGGATCAAAGCCTTCTTTATGGATGAGCAAAACTGCGACCGCACCTTTACGGGCAGCTTCTTCGAATTTGTATGTCCAGCGCCCATAATAAGTGAGCGCCTTGCCGGTGAAAAACTTGGGATCATCGGAAGGCGGTTCGTTGGTCACCATCACAAGCACTTTGCCTTTGAGGTCAACATCTTTATAGTCGTTCCATTTGTACTCGGGAGCATCAATGCCATAGCCGACGAAAACAAGGTCGGCGTCAATATCGCTGCTGGGATTCTGGGTCTCATCGGTGGCAACATACTCTTCGCCCGCCTTCAGCTCTATTTCCTGGCCGTCATGCACGATGGCAAACTTGGTCTCGGGCTGCGCGGTCAGTCCCACCATGGGCACCTTTTGCAGAAAAGTGCCGTTATCCCCGGCGGGCTCGAGGCCCATGAGAGCAAATTGCGTGGCGATGTACTGCCCGGCAATATCGCCTCCGCGCGCGCCGGTGCCGCGCCCTTCCAGCAGGTCATGCGAGAGAAAACGTATGTGCTCGCGGATGCGGTCGCCGCTGATGGAATCCATGGACGCAGCAACGCCAGCGGGCAGGCCGGAATGTGGACCACTCGCAGCGCTCTTCTTTACAGTGGCGGCCTTTCCGTTTGCAGTTGGCGGGTTTATAGCCGATGGCTTTGCAGTCTGGGCCAGAACAACCGTTGGAACAGCAGAAATCATGAAGATCAGCAGCAAACATGCAGGTTGACGCATGGAACCTCCCGAGGCAATCGAAAGCGGTATTTCGCAGAACAGCAGAGCAGAATAGACTAACACCTGGGCACAATTTTTCCATTCATTCAGTGCGGCGTTTTCGGTACAATTCCCATTCCCCGAAACTTGAGAGGAGAGGTATGAACAAGCAAACTCGCGTCCTTTTCGTAGTTATGGCATTTCTGATTCTGGTGTCAACTCTGATGGTTACAGGTTGCAGCCGGTTTACATCATCGAGTTCGACGCCCGCGGCCCAACCGGCAGCGACTCCGGCGCAAACGGCAGCAACGCCGCCACCAGCGACAGCAGCGGCCACACCCTCTGCGGCTGCTTCTTCTGCCGATGCTAACGCGGCGACAGTAGAGCTAAACCAAAAGCTTTCGGCCGTAGACTGGGCCCTCAAGCAAGAGGATTTGAAGAATGATCCCAATGGCCAGTGGGCGATTGATGCAAACGCATCTTCTTCCTATGGCGACGCTAAAGGGGCGGCGGCATGGTCAGCTATGCAGGCCACCGGCGCACCCAACGTTGAACACTATGGCGATGACGGCAGAGCCTGGGCGCCAAAAACCGCCGACGGCGGAATTGAATGGCTCGATCTAACCTACGGCAAGCCGGTGAACGCCAGCGAAGTGCGTATCCGGGAGTCGTGCGGGGCGGGAGCCGTGGTCAGGCTTGAGATTTTTGACGACCAGGGTAACTCGCACAAAGTGTGGCAAGGGGATGACCCCACGAAAGAGTTGAATTATTTCATCCTGAAATTCCCGACCACCAGCTACAAAACCAACCACCTGAGAATAACGTTGGCCACGAATGCGGTGCCGGGCTGGAATGAAATTGATGCGGTGCAATTGATTGGGAAATAGGCAGTGAAGAAGCCCTCGCGTAGGGACGTAGCTTGCTACGTCTCTTTTTATTTAGGGGGCTCACGGCGGCCCTTCGCTCGCACTCGTGGTTCCTCACGACACACACATACAAGCGGCTCAAAGATGCCCAACATGATTGTCAGGACAACGCTGTTGCTACGCCTTCGCGCAGAGATGTAGCATGCTACGTCTCTACTGATTATCCGCGACCGCGGATCAGTTTCTGGAGCCTCAACCAGGTTTGAAATCGGGGGCAGTGTCGCCGGGTTTGAACAGTTCGATCTTCGGCTTACCGGCGGCCGCGGCGTACTGCTGATTCAGCCGCTCCATGTCTTTCTTGTCCCAGCCCACGCTGGAGAATTCGACTTTGCCCTCGGGCGAAATCCAGAACACAGTGGGAACATTGGTCAGCCCGTAAGCATTAGAGACCGGATATTTGCCGATTTCATCCAGCCCAATGGGAAATTCCACGCCGTACTGTTGTGCGAAAGCCGTGGTATCAGCGGGGCCATCCTGCGAGATGCCGATCATCTGCGCCTTGCCGTTGCCATAAGCCGCAAACATACGCTCCAGATAAGGAAAGGCCAACTGACAGGTCGGACAGGTGACCTTAAAAAATGCAGCCAGCACCGGTCCTTGCGAACGGGCTTTTTCGAGAGAAAATTTCGAGGGTTGCCCCATCAGATTGAGCGAGAATTCCGGCGCGCGGCTTCCGGAGATTAAAGCAGGCATGGACAGACTCCTTGACTTTTGATTCTTCGACCTGTTCTTCGATCTATTTTTATTTTAATCGAGGAGTGAGAAGCGCTGCAGAATCTTGCGCGTCAACCCCGTAAGCGGAAGACTATTGAGCCGTCGAATGTTAACCCACTTTGCCGGGCTTTGTTCGGCTTTGGGCTTGGCATCTTTGGACCTGGATTGCTCTGTTTCTTTTTCCCGTTCGAGGCAGGCGAGAATCTCAAAATCCGTATTTGTGATGGAATGCCGCAGGCGTACGCTCGACGCAGATTTCGCAACTCTTCCGTTGTACTGTGGCAGCTCCCACATGGAAGGCATAAGCGTAGCACTCGCCGGTCGTTGCACAAGGTAAACGCGCCCCTGATATAGCTTTACCCGATAGGCTGAGCGGACTCTTCTGCGCGATTCTGGTGCAGTTGGCATCCGTAGTTTTCGTGAGCTGGTAAATTGCTTTCTGCCACGGCACAACTGTGCGAGCGGACACGCGGAACACAGCGGCGTCTTCGGCAGGCAGACGGTTGCGCCCAGCTCCATCATGGCCTGGTTGAAGTCGCCAGGAC
>DATHMF010000051.1 GCA_035487355.1 Terriglobales bacterium
CCAAGCTGGCTGGGATCGTTGGCCTGGGATCACGCACCGAAGGCGCAACCGGTTACGGCGAAGAGGAGATGGCCGCGCTCGCGGCTTTCTCGCACTACGTGGCCCTGGCCGTGCACAACCACAACCTGACACAGTCTTTACAGCATGGCGTAGTGGAGCATCTGCGCGTGCTGGATTCCGTCCACAAATTCTGCGACCAGGCGATGGAAGCCTTTGCCTGCGCCATAGACGCCAAGGAGTACCGCAGCAGCCGGCACTCGTTGCGCGTAGGGCGCTATGCCTCGGCGATGGGATCGGCGCTCGGTCTTAATCCGAATGAGATCGCTGAGTTGCGCGCCGCAGGATATCTGCACGATATCGGCAAAGTGGCCGTGGATAAACATTTATTCATGAAGGCAGCGCCGCTCGATCCGCAGGAGTTTCGCGAGGTGGCTGACCATACCGTCGTGGGCCATCGCATCGTCTCCGGAATCCAGTTTCCCTGGCCGGGGATTACCGACGTAGTGCGCTGGCACCACGAGCGCTCCGATGGCTCGGGATACCCCGACAACCTGCATGACCGTGAGATCCCGCAGGCGGTACGCATCATCGCCGTGGCCGACACCTTCGATGCCATGACCAGCGACCGTCCGTACCGCAAGACTATGTCCCTGGAAAAGGCGCTCAACGAGATAGTGCGCACCACCCCCGCCCAACTCGACGCCGATGCCGTCCATTGCCTGCTGATGCTGGCGCGCGGCGAGGCCACGAACAAGGGCAAGCGCTTCCTGGATCCGCAAGTGAACTGCAACATCGGCCCCGCTGAAATTGACCGCCTGACGGCTGAGTTGAAGACCAAAGGACGGGCTTTCTCGAACTGAAGCCGGCCTTTCACCACAGAGACACAGAGGCACAGAGAAAAGCAAAAGACTTTCGTCGCAGATCAACGCTGATTAAACCTGAAACTCGAAACCTGAAACGGCTTCCCGGGGGCACCCCCCTTGCGCGCTTGGGGGCTAGTCGTAAGCCATTTGCGGTCAATCGTATACAGTTGGCATTTTCGAATTGAGAATAGCACTCAGCGGTCAGCACCAGCATTCAGCCAAAACGATTCCTCAAAGCTCGAAACCTGAAACGGCCTCCCGGGGGTACCCCCCTTGCGCGCTTGGGGGCTAGTCGTAAGTCGTTTGCGGTCAATCGTATACAGTTGGCCTTTCGAATTGAGAATAGCACTCAGCGGTCAGCACTCAGCATTCAGCCAAAACGATTCCTCAAAGCTCGAAACCCGAAACGGCTTCCCGGGGGGTACCCCCCTTGCGCGCTTGGGGGCTAGTTGATTTTCAGGAAGATTGCGGGAGGACCCACCCCCACTTGCTGGCAGGTGTTTTGGGTGTCCAAAACCGCGTCTGACCCCCGTCATTATTGGCGAAAATCGAGATGAGAGGAGAGACTTGCTGGGTGATCAAAAACAGTTCCAATCCTCGGTCTTCAGAATCCGGAGTCGCGCTAAATTTTCAAAGAGCAGATGGGGCCATAAACCCCCGGCATTCTGAAATGCCGTCTTTACTCTAAGGGCTCCGCAGCCAAACCCAGGCTGCTACGCCCTCGCCAACTGCTCGCGCTCATCCGGCGCTCGCATTTGGCTCACCCGGGGTCTAAGGGCTCCGCAGCCAAA
Organism: Terriglobales bacterium; assembly: GCA_035487355.1. Lineage (NCBI taxonomy): Bacteria > Pseudomonadati > Acidobacteriota > Terriglobia > Terriglobales > Terriglobales bacterium. The sequence goes on from DATHMF010000051.1 coordinate 1,655, forward strand.
CCCAGGCTGCTACGCCCTCGCCAACTGCTCGCGCTCATCCGGCGCTCGCATTTGGCTCACCCTGTTCTTTTGCGGTTGTTTTACTGGCAACCGGTAGCTGACAACTACTTCAACCGCTTCTCCATGATGGCCTGCGGCTTCCAAAGAGTCAATGGTTTGATATCAGATTGGTACCATTCGGCGGGTTTGTCGTGCTTTTGAAACTTGAAACTTGAAACTGCTTTTATAGAGCCCCATAGGTGGCGACGCGAGACCTTTATATCACCTTGAATTCTTTGAGGTTCAGGGGCCACAGAATTATGAAGTTCTCGTTTGCCCCATCACTATACGGCCGGTCGCGATACGCAACTCGCATGGGATATGGCGGCGGTTGGCTTTTGACGATCTGTTGGACTCCTTCAAAGGTCTTGGCGGGTTCATCGGTGAAAATGAAGACGTTAAATTCTCCCATGCCAAAATCATGGCCATCCACTTCGGAAGAATCGTCCAAACCTTCCATCAGGCTTTCCTCGAAAGCGACCAAACGGTCAAAATCTTCGCTGGAGCTAGCCGGGAACTGGATGACGAGTTGGTATTTCATGGGTTTTGTGAGCGCGAAACCTGAGCTATTCTTTCGCGTATTATTCCAAATCGGTAAGGCAAAAGCAAAATCTTTAACCGCAGAGGTCGCAGGGGTTCGCAGAGGCTTGAAAGGCAGTTTCGGGTTTCGAGTTTCGAGTTTCAAAGGCAAAAGCTAACCGCGGATTTCACGGATTAACGCGGATCAGGAAAATCTAACCACAAAGGACGCAAAGAAATTGCGCCATTAATTCATCGGGTCATTGCGTCATTGAGTAATCGGGGGATTTACGATTTTTGATTTCCGATTTTTCCCTTTGCCTTTGTGTCCAGCCTTTGTGTCCTTTGTGGTTAGACTCTCTTACTGGGGCACGCAGTTGCAGGCTGACCGGAAGCGGTCGCTTGATCCTTTGCCGGTGAGCACGACCAGCCAGCCTACGCCGTTTTTGCACTGGGGGCGGCGAATGGGAGTGATCTGGAGCCTCGCGTCGAGCGCCGGCCAATCCAGAATTGCTGTGGTGCAAACCGAGGGTTGGGCGAACTGGCATTTACAGGCGGGGCACTTGGTCTTGCGCTCGGATTCGGCCTGCGCCAGCAGGGCATCTATGATCACCAGCTTGGCGTCCTGCGGGTCACAGGCGTCGGCAACCCGGAAATCGGGAACGCGATGTTCCTGCGTTTCCGCCTTGATGCAGGATTGCTGAGCCAATGCCAAAGATGAGAACCCTCCCAAAAACAATGCACACAAAATCAGACGGTAACTGTGCATGACATCCTCCTTGTGAAAGATAAGAAGTTTAACCACAAAGGACACAAAGGAACAAGGACAAGGGCACAAAGGAAAACACGCTTGTCATTGATGCCCCATAACTAATTGATACTAAACTAGTTACTGATGAACCGGTGGGCTCGGCCGGAATGCGAGCGGTTGCAACTGGCACAACTTTTCGCTTTCTACGGGTTTTAACATGAGATAGAGTCCGTGCTGACGAAACATATAAGAGGTCTTATGCCGCAAGGTTCGAGTTCAGCGAGCAGGAAGTTCATCCTTCTATTGATTGTTTTGGCGCTGAGTGTATGTGTATCTCTCGTGGTGGGCGCTGATAAAAAGAAAAAATCAAATAAAGCTTCGGCGCAATCGAGCATTCCGCAGATTGAAGAAGAAAAGCGCGCGCTGCATGTGCTGAACCGGCTGACGTTTGGTCCGCGGCCGGGCGACGTGGATAGCGTCAGCAAGCTGGGCGTGGATAAGTGGATCGATCAGCAACTGCATCCTGACAAGATTGATGACTCGGCGCTGGAGACGCGCCTGGCTCCGCTGCGTACCCTGAGCATGAGCACGCACGACATTGTAGATAACTTCCCGCCGCCGCAGATTATCCGGGCAGTGGCGGAAGGCAAGATGGATATGCCCTCTGATCCTGCGAAGCGCGCCATCTATCAGAGCGCAATCGACAATTACAAGGCGCTGCAGGAACGCAAGAACGAAAATGCGCAGCAGGATCCGCCGGCGCAGACGGGCAATCAACAGGCTGGCAATCAGCCGGGACCGAATCCGCAGGCCCCAAATCAACAGGCAGGCGATCCTAATATGGCCAACGGCAATATGGCCGACCCGGCCGATAATTCCGATGATCCCGCGGTGCGGCAAAAAAAGCAGCAGCAGCGCGAGGCGCGCATGTACGCCGAGTTGAAGGCGCAGGAGCTGCTGGACCTTCCCTCCGATCAGCGCTATGCCGCCATCATGAAGCTCTCGCCGCAAGAGCGCCAGGTCATGAACCGCACGCTCAGCAATGACGACCGCCAGCAGATGCTGAACGAGCTTACGCCGCAGCAGCGGGAGACGTTCATAGCGTTGAATAATCCGCAGCAGGTGGTGGCGCTGGAGTTGCAGGAAGGCAAGATTTTGCGAGCGGCCTACAGCGAACGCCAACTGGAAGAAGTGATGACCGACTTCTGGTTCAACCACTTCAACGTGTTCATCAACAAGGGCCCGGACCGCTACCTGATCACGGCGTATGAGCGCGATGTGATTCGTCCGCATGTGTTTGGGAAGTTTAAGGACCTGCTGATGGCTACGGCGCAGTCGCCGGCGATGCTGTTTTACCTGGATAACTGGCAGAGTGTTGGACCTGACTCTGACGTCGCGCTGCGCGGACAGGGCCGTTACGGAAATGGGAATGGGAAATTTAACCCACGGAGACCGTTCGGCGGCGGGCAGGCAAGAAGACCCCAGCAGCAACAGCAGCGGCCGCAGCAACAGCAGCAAAAAGCACAGCAGCAGCGCCGGGGACTGAACGAAAACTACGCCCGCGAGATCATGGAGCTGCACACTTTAGGTGTAGACGGTGGTTATACGCAGAAAGACGTCACCGAGTTGGCCAAGGTGCTGACGGGCTGGACGATCCGCGAACCGCAGCGCGGCGGCGACTTTGAATACAACGAACACATGCACCAGCCCGGCAGCAAGAGCTTCCTCGGACAGACCATCAAGGAAGACGGCCAGCACGAAGGCGAGCGCGCGATTGAGATGCTGGCGAAGAGTCCTTCGACGGCCAAGTTCATTTCGCGCAAGCTGGCGATGCGGTTTGTATCAGACACTCCTCCGCAGGCATTGGTGGACCGCATGGCGCAGACGTATCTGAAGAGCGATGGCGATATCCGGGAAGTTCTGCGCACCATGTTCAAATCGCCTGAGTTCTGGGCGACCGATTCCTACCGCGCCAAGGTCAAGACCCCGCTGGAGTTTGTGGTCTCTTCCATACGCGCTACCAACGCTGACGTGAGCAACGTCCAGCCGCTGGTGGGAACACTCAACCGCATGGGCATGCCTCTCTACGGTATGCAGCCGCCTACAGGCTACTCGATGAAACAAGAAGCCTGGGTCAATTCGTCGGCATTGCTCGATCGTATGAACTTTGCCCTGGCCCTGGGCAACGGCAGGTTGAACGGTATCCAAATCGACCAGCAACATATCTTTAACGGCACCACCCCGACCGATGCCGCCGCCGCGCAAGCAGTACTCGAGCAGGCGCTGCTCGATGGAGACATTTCAGCCCAGACGCATGAAACCATCAGCAAACAGTTGTCTGATCCTAAAGTCACGGGACGCAAGCTCGACGATCCGGCGCGACCGCCTAACGTGGGTGTTATTGCCGGGCTCATTCTGGGTTCGCCGGAGTTTCAGAGAAGGTAGGAAGTACGATTTACGATTTACGATTTTTGATTTTTGATTTTTAAGAAATCCGATGGAAAGAACTAAAAGACGAGAATTGGGTTAGAAATAACCAGAAACGTTTCCAGCTAGCTGCGGGCTAGCAGTTTGCGAGGTTTGTTATGTCAATTACGCGCCGAGTCTTCATGCGCAACAGCGCCCTGGCCATGGTGGCGACCACCGCCGTACCGTCGTTTTTAGCGCGTGCAGTTTATGGAGCAGAGAGCAGCCCACGCGGCAAGAAGAAATTTGTGGTGGTTTTCCAACGCGGCGCCGCCGATGGATTAAACATTGTAGTACCGCACGGCGAGCGCAATTACTATGCCATGCGCCCGACGATTGCTATTCCACGTCCGCAGAATACCCTGGATTCGACCATTGACCTGGATGGCCTGTTCGGGCTGCATCCGTCGTTGGCGGCGTTCAAGCCGCTGTGGGACCAGAAGCATCTGGCGATTATCCACGCCTCAGGCTCGCCGGATGAAACTCGCTCGCACTTTGACGCGCAAGACTACATGGAATCGGGCACGCCCGGCGTGAAAGCCACAGAAGATGGCTGGCTCAACCGCTGCCTGCACGAAGAGATGGCTGCCGCCGCGGGCAAGAGTGATCCGAATTCGCCCTTCCGCGCCGTGGCGCTGGGCAATTCCCTGCCCAGAATTCTCTCAGGCACGATTCCGGCCGTGGCCATCAACAATGTGAATGATTTCGGCGTCGGGGGCCGCGCTCCTAACGCTGCGGCGATGGGAAGCACTTTCGAATCCATGTACGCGCAGTCGGTAGATAGTGTGCTGCATGGCACCGGCAATGAGACCTTTGAAGCGGTGAAGATGCTGAAGGCCACCGATCCCAACAAATATCAGCCGGCGGCGGGAGCGAACTATCCTCGCGGAGTGTTTGGCGACCGCTTGCGCCAAACCGCACAGCTTCTGAAAGCTAACCTGGGCGTGGAAGTTGCATTCACCGATATCGGCGGCTGGGACCATCACGTGAACGAGGTGCCGCAGCTTACCAACCTGCTGCGCGACTTCTCGCAGTCCATCGCTGCTTTCTGGACCGATCTGGGCGACCTGGCCGAAGACACGGTGATTATCACCATGTCGGAGTTTGGCCGCACCGCACGCGAAAACGGCAACCGCGGCACCGATCACGGACACGCCAACGTAATGTTCGTACTTGGCGGCCCAGTAAAGGGCGGTAAGGTCTACGGCAAATGGCCGGGCCTGGAAAACGAGCAGCTCTATCAGAACCGCGATCTGGCCATTACGACTGACTTCCGCCGCGTGGTGGGCGAGGGCGTCTATCGCCACGTGGGAAATCACAAGCTGGATACGGTGTTCCCCGGGTTTGATAATTCCGAGAAGAATTTTCTGGGATTTGTGTAAAAACGGTACTCCGCGTTCAACACTATAAAGACACTTGCTCGGGCCTCGGCATCGAATCGAGGCCCGAGTCAACCTGCCTAGTCCTACTACAGAACGGTAGCCATCCTCTCTCAGATAGCCACCCTTCCTAAACTAGACAAGTATGAAGACTATGATGCCGCATTTTTTGATGAATGCACATGCTTGATGCAAGTTTTGACAAAATTATGACAATTCCATTGCGGGTTAATCCCATTGCGGGAATTTTCCCGCTAACATGAACTGGCATTCAGTTCCGAAGCAAATACCTGTAACTTGTAGAAGGGGTTGGTAATACGAAGAACAGATCGCTTCAAAGCTTGAACAGTTCCCTTAATCTTTTCGTCTGGGCCCGGCTGACGGGGATTTCGGTCTGCTTTCTGTCATCCATCTTGACCTGATAGGAGCTCTTGAACCAGGGCACAACCTCGCGGATGCGATTGATATTCACCAAAAACGAGCGATGCGCCCGCCAGAAGAGGTTGCCGTCAAGCGACTCCAGCAGCTCTTCCAGGGTGCGGCAGTTGGAGTGGCCTTCGGCGTTTGCGGTCACGACGGTGATCACGCCATCCTCGATGGAAGCAAAACAGATATCTTTTTGGTCCACAAGAATCATGCGCCCGGCGCTACGCAACATGATTTTTGACACCTGGCTTTGCGGTATCTGCGCTTCCAGCATCTTGACCAGCGAATCGAGCGTGCTGCTTTGGTTCAGTGGCGGATCAGATTGCAGGTTCTTGCGGGCCTTTTGCACGGCCAGCGCAACGCGTTTTTTGTCGAAGGGTTTCAGCAGGTAGTCAACCGCATTCACTTCAAATGCCTTGACCGCGTATTGATCGAAGGCGGTGGCAAAGACGATTTGCGGCAGTGTAACCTTTCTGTCAATGAGCCGCTTGATCACGCCAAAGCCGTCGAGGCCGGGCATCTGCACATCGAGAAAAACCAGATCAGGTGTGTGTTCCTTGATGAGGTTCACCGCCTCCACACCGTTCTTGCCCTGCGCGACCACTTCCACATCACCTACGGATTTGAGCAGGTAGGCGAGCTCGTCGCGGGCAAGCTGTTCGTCATCTACGATAAGGGTAGAAAGTGGCATGAACTCTATAAGTATAGTGAGCGCTTTTTGTGAGCGTCAATGCCAAGAGGATCCACCGCAGAGCACGCGGAGGTACGCAGAGGAACATAAGCTTTGGGATCACACGGCTTTAAATTCAGCAATCACTTCAATTTTTCCCACGATGTTTTGGTTGAACTCGGCCAAGTCCTCTGCCGGAATCCATAATTCCTGATGGATCGAACTGCCCACCTTTTGCACCGGGTAACGCGCGAGGAATTCGCTGCGCACGGCAAATCGGGTCACGTAGCCAGCACCGCTGGCCTTAACGTTCCAATCGCGCGCAATCTGGCGAGCGTACTCCTCGTTCAACACCGGATAGAAAATCGGCTGGTCGGGCAGACGAGGAGGAAACTCTTTGAAACCAATGGCCGCGATGAGTTCCAGCTCTTTCGGCCCGACCGGACGATACAAAATTATTGTTTCTTCATTCACTCTTTATCACTCTTGTATCTCATGATGTCCTGCGGCATGCAAGAACGTTGTCCATAAAATCGGCGACCTTATCAAAAGTCTCCGAATCTATTCGCAAGCCTGAGACGATTCTCTGCTTGAGTGTATCCGGCCAATTGCAGCGATCTTTCCAGAATTTCTCCCAGGCAGCTTTGATGTCTGGATCGCTGCCGCTTTCGGCTTCAAAGAATCCAATCCAGCGCGCTGCCAGGGCTTGCGCTTTTTCACCGGCGGGATCTTCACCCAGCATCGCCTCAAATTCATGGAAGAGATCTCTTTGCACCTGAGCAGAGCGCTGCCTCGATTCCGGTGTGGTTTGCTTCCGTTCCACCCATTTCCTCCAGGCTTCATCGCTGAAATACTTCACGATAGGCCCGGCGAAGGCTTTGCCGATAAATTCAGCGATCTTGTCATGATTGACCAGGCCCATGCTCTGCTTGTGCCAGGCTGGCCAGTTCTGCCGGTCTTCCCAGGCTTTCATGGCGCCGGCTTTGATCTCAGGATCGCCACCGGTCGAACTCTCGGTCAACTCCTTCCAGCGCGCAACGAGGGCTTGCGCCTTTTCACCGGCGGGATCTTCGCCGAGCGCAGCTTCTACGTCGCGGAACAAATCGGACCACGCCTGTGCAACCTGCACTCTTGCTTCCGGCGCAGACTGCTTTCGCTGCTCCATCATTTTGGCCCAGGCTTCGTCGCTGTAATACTTCTTTCTGTAGCTAACGAGGGCATCGCTGATGAAGTCTGCGATTTTTTCGACATTAAACGATGCGATGCGTTCCCGTTCGGCAGCCGGCCAATGCTGGCGATCGGCCCAGGCCTTTAGCGCGCCGGCCTTGAGGTCTGGATCGCCGCCGCTCGAGCTCTCCACTAATTCCATCCAACGCGTTGCCAGCCTTTGCGCCTTTTCACCGGCCGGGTTTTCACCGAGTGCGGCACCAGCCTCGATGAACAGTTCACACCAGGCCAAAGAAGCTTGCTCTCTTGATTCCTGGGGGCGCTCCAGTAGTTTGGTCCAGGCTTCGTCGCTGTAATACTTCTTCTTGTAGCTGCTGGTCGCTTTGCTGATGAACTCCCCGATCTTTTCGAGATCGAACTCAGAGACTTTCTGTTGAACCGCCGGCGGCCAATTCTGGCGGTCTACCCAGGCCCTTAGCAATCCAACTTGAATTTCAGGATCGCCGCCAGTCTCGCTCAGGCCAAGCTTGATCCAGCGGGCGGCGAAAGCTTGCCCCTTTTTGCCTGCCGGGTCTTCGTTTGGGTTTTGGTTGAGCGAAGCCTCGATACCGCGGAAAAGTTCGATCCACTGCTGGGAAGGCCAATGCACCTGGCGGTCCTGCCATTTAACCCAGGCTTCTTCGCTGAAATATTTCTTCATGACTTCTGTGCTGTTTTGCATCTCAATCACCTCGATGATTTTTTTGAGAACAGCAGCGTCGGCCGGCTTGCCGGACAGGATGACCTTTTCGGCATCCTCGATCGCGCTGATGGCGCGATCGAGCAACCGCCGTTTTTCTTCCAAGACGGTGCGTTGCATGTGCAGGGCGTCGGACAACTGGAAGGTATCCTGATCCAGAAGGAGCTTGATCTGCTTCAAAGGGAGCCCGAGGAATTTGAGCGCAACAATCTGCTCCAGGCGCTCGAGATCGCGCAGAGTGTAAACCCGATAGCCGGCTGCGGTGCGCCTGGGTTCGAGCAATCCCAGACGATCGTAGTGATGCAAGGCCCGAACCGTGACCCCGGCCAGCTCTGCGAACTCGTGTACCCGGTACAGCTTGCTCATTCGGTCCCCCTTTCGCAACCATGCTCGGGCCTGACGCAACGTCAGAGTCAAGCACAATCTTATAGCGGGCTATGCTGGGATTCTTGAATGTGAAGTTTGTGAAGGATTTAGGGGCCCTCAGGCCACATTTTCTAATACCATGGCCATGCCCATGCCACCGCTGACGCACAGCGTTGCCAGGCCGAGTTTGGCTTTGCGGCGCTGCATTTCATGTAAGAGAGTCACGGTAATGCGGGTGCCGGTGCAGCCAATGGGATGCCCCAGGGCAATGGCGCCGCCGTTGACGTTGAGTTTGCTGCGGTCCATTTGCAGCTCGCGATCACAGGCCAGCACTTGAGCGGCGAAGGCTTCATTGAGTTCGATCAGGTCAAAGTCAGTAAGCTTCAGACCGTTGTTCTGCTCCATCTTATGAACTGCCGGCACCGGGCCAATGCCCATAGTTCTGGGATCAACACCCGCCGAAGTCACGGCTGAAATTGCTGCCAGCGGCTTTAGATTATTTTTCTTCACAAAAGCTGCTGAGGCCAGAACGATGGCGGCGGCTCCATCGGTGATGCCGGAAGAGTTACCGGCAGTAACCGTTCCATTTTTGGAAAATACCGGTTGCAGCTTCGCCATTTTTTCTAATGTCGCACCCAGGAAGGGGTGCTCGTCGCGGTTGATGATCGCGCTTCCCTTCATGCCCGCTACGGTCACAGGGGCAATCTCTGCCGCGAATTTGTTTTCCTCGAGCGCCTTTTCGGCGCGCTGCTGCGAGACCAAGGCGAACTGGTCTTGCTCTTCACGAGTGATTTTGTACTGCTCGGCCAGCACCTCGGCGGTTTCACCCATCAGCAGTTTAGCCATAGGACAGAAGAATCCGTCGCGGTACATGCCATCCACCAGCTCCTGGTGGCCCATGCGCAATCCCCAGCGCGCGCCATCAAGGTAGTAGGGCAAGCGCGACATAGATTCAGTCCCGCCAGCCAACACGCATTCCAGGTTGCCGTGCGCGATTTCTTCAAAACCGAGTGCAATGGATTTCATGCCTGAAGCGCAGGCCATGTTCACGGTGTAAGCAGGAACTTCTTTGGGAACACCACTGCGGATGGAAATCTGGCGGGCGACGTTCGGTCCGCCTCCAGCCTGGCGAGCGTTGCCGAAAATTGTCTCTTCCACTTGCTGCACATCAATCCCAGCTTGCTGAATGGCAGCTTTGGCGGCAACGACTCCCATATCGGCGGCAGAGAGAGTGGCTAGCGATCCGCCGAATTTCCCAATCGGCGTGCGCACAGCGGAGAGGATGAAGACTTCTTGCATTGAGTTCCCGGTTTTAGTATCCAATACACAGTACTCGGTACTCTGTTGCCGTTCAAGCCACTAGCTACTAGCTTCTAGCTGTAATTGAGCTCGGTGGCCAAGAAACTGGCGTTGGCAACCTCTTAGATGAAAATTCCCCGCCATTTCTTTTACACTCTTAAATGTGGATTTTATCTATGGACTGCATGCTGTCGGCGAAGCGCTCAAATCGCGCGCCAAAAGTATTTCTCACGTTACCGTCGCTCGCGAACGCAGCGACCTGAAACTGCAACGCATTATTGACCAGTGCCGCGCCACGGGTATTCCTATTCGCTTTGAGCCGCGTCACCATCTCGACCGCATGGCGCACACCGCCGGACACCAGGGCGTGGTAGCCAGCATTACCGCCAAAGCTTACGCTGACCTCGAAGACGTGGTGGCCAACAAACGCGGCGAGCACACGCTGGTTGTGGTGCTCGATGGTGTGGAAGATCCCCACAACCTGGGAGCAATCCTGCGCACGGCCGAGGCCGCCGGGGTGGATGGCGTGGTCATCCCAGAACGGCGCGCCGCCGGCGTGACCGGGACCGTAGCCAAAATTTCTGCCGGAGCTTCAGAGCATATTCCGGTTGCGCGAGTCACCAACATTGCCCGCAGCGTGGAAGAGCTAAAATCGCAAAATATCTGGACGGTGGGACTGGATGAGCGCGGCGAACAGACCTACGACCAGATTGATTACAACATGGATTGCGCCCTTATCCTGGGGGCCGAGGGCAAGGGGCTACATGACCTGGTGCGGAGAAAATGCGACTTTCTGGTTTCGATTCCCATGCTGGGAAGCGTCCCTTCACTGAATGTTTCGGTGGCGGCCGGGGTGGTGATGTATGAAATCGTGCGGCAGAGGCGGGCGAAAAAGAAGTGAAAAACAGTTTCAAGTTTCGAGAACCAGATCCTTCGACTCGCTGTGCTCGCTCAGGATTTCGCCTGCGGGCTCCCGCTTCGCTCACGCCCGTAAAACGGCTCAAGTTTCGAGTTCCGAGTTTCGAGTTTCGTATTGCGCATCTTATTCTTTGCTTGTTATCGGCGCTGCCGGTGTGCGCGCTTGACCGCGGGGCTTTCACCTTTACACAGTACGACCTGAAGGTGCAGATTAACCCCGCTACCAGCGGCTTCGCCGCGGACGGAAAAGTTGTGTTACGCAATGACTCTGATCAGCCGCAACACAGCACGGTGCTGCAGATATCTTCTTCGCTCGATTGGAAATCTATCCAGATCAATGGAAAGACGATTTTGCATGTTACGCACTCGATCATTTCCGACGTGGACCATACCGGCCAGCTCTCCGAGGCGGTGCTTACGTTTCCGCAAGATATTCCGCCCAAAGGGACGGTGGAGCTGGAGATCAGTTACGGCGGCACGATCAAGAAGGATTCAACTCGCCTAGAACAGGCGGGCGCACCGAAAGATGTTGCCGCGGGGAACGATTGGGATGAGATTGCCGAGAACTTTTCGGCTGTACGCGGCGCAGGCTTCGTGCTTTGGTATCCGGTGGCGATGGATGCGGTCTCGATCTCCGACGGCTCATCGTATTCCCTGGTAACGCAGAGGTGGAAAAACCGCGAGGTCTCTTCGCAATTCAAGCTGGAGGCGTGTGTTACAAGCGCAAATCCAAAAAGCGAACTGATGGTTTTTGGGAGCTCTGTACAAAGTCTTACCCGGCAGACTGTCGCGAATAAAAAAGAAGTGCCGGCGCTGAGTTGTACCAGTTTTCCTGCGGTTACGGTGGGCTACAGCACTCCCAGCTTTGTGTTGGGTGCACTGGAGAAACTATCGGCAGAGGGTGTCAACGCCGCCATCATCTATCCTGCCGATCAGGCGCAAGCCGCCAGCGATTATGCGCCGTTGATGAAGCCTGCTGAAGCCCTGGTGAACACATGGTTCGGCCCAAGTAAACGCGGAGTTCTGATTCTTGGTCTGCCCGATGAGCACGACGCTCCCTGGGAAAGTGGCGAGGCGCTGTTTACTCCGCTGCGAAGGGCCCCGAGAGCAGCGGGGTTAACGTTGGTCCATCAATTCACGCACGCGGCTTTTGCTTCTCCGCGACCGTGGATTTACGAAGGACTCGCCCACTTTGCGCAAGCGCTCCAAATCGAAAACCAGGATGGCCATGCCGCCGCCCTCGATTACATGGCACAACAGTTGCCCGGGCTCATTGACGACGAGAATGAAAACGTCGCGATTGCCAGGCAAGCTCATCCCGGACCGGTTTCGATTACGTTTACCTCGCTAACCGCAGGCAACGACGAGGTCTTGTATCGCAGTAAAGCGATGTACGTGTGGTGGATGTTGCGCGACATTCTGGGCGACCGAGTCCTGCAGCACGCGCTGGGGAAGTATCGCCCCGAAGAAGACACTGACCCTGCGTATCTTCAGCACCTGCTGGAAGCAGAAGCAAAAATCAGCGGTGCACCGGTAAACCTGGATGGATTTTTCAATGACTGGGTTTATCGTGACCGCGGATTGCCCGATTTCCACGTGGCATCCACGTATGCGCGCCCGGTTTTGAATTCCGGAGCTGCGAACGGATTTCTGGTAACGGTTACCGTGGAGAACTTAGGCGATGCCGGCGCGGAAATTCCATTGACCCTTACCGCTGCCAATAAAGAAATCATCGTCAAACGTTTGCTGGTGCCGGCTAGTGGCAAGGCTTCGATCCGCATTACGACGCAGAACCAACCGCAAACGGTGACGGTGAACGACGGCAGCGTGCCGGAAACCGACAGCAAGAATAATTCGGCGGATATCAAACTCGAGAGTACGAGCCGTTCAGAGTAAGGAGTAGAATTTTCACCATGAATGCGGCACCGACAATTTCCCCTCTGAATCCTGAGCTGACCGTTAATCCTGAGCTGGCGGAAGACGAGCGCCAGATCGCGCAAATCAAAGAACAGGCGGCGGCATTGGTCCGAGGATTGAGCGATGCGCAATACAATTGGCATCCCGGGCCGGGACGCTGGTCCATGGCGCAGTGCCTGGGGCATATCGTTGCGGGCGCTGAAGTCTATTTTCCCACTCTCGAAGTCTGCATCGCTGAAGCGCGCAAGAAGGGGCTGGTGGGCAATGGTCCTTTTCATTACGGATGGTTTGGAAACTGGTTCGTGCGCTCTATGGATGCACCGCCGACAAGGCGCATGAAAAATCCTGCGCGCATTACGCCACCGCCGGAACAGCCGCTGGAAAAAGGCTTACAGGATTTCAACGCTGCACATGATCGCCTTCTGCAACTGATTGCACAGGCCAACGGAGTGGATTTGGGGCGGGCAAAATTTCGTTCGCCGTTATTGAAGCTGATTAAGCTCAGCCTGGGACAAGGCTTCGGAGTCCTGCTTGCTCATGCGCGCCGCCACCTGTGGCAGGCGAATGAGGTACGCAAGCATCCGGATTTTCCGAATAGCTAGGAATGACAATTCAGACATGCCCTAAAATTCAAATAGATCCACGTATGATTGCACATTTGCCCGGGAGCCATTAGGCTTACCTTCTAAAAATCTATCAAACTTAAAGCGCGGCTTTTTTAAGGAGACGAATGGCATACATCCAATTTCTGGGCGCGGCGGGGACGGTCACCGGCTCCAAACATTTATTGAACTGCTCCGGCGACACGACCGGAAAAAACGGCTTGCAGGTGCTGATTGACTGCGGCATGTTTCAGGGACAAAAGGAATGGCGAGAGCGCAATTGGCAGCCTTCACCCATTCCACCTCGCGAAATTGAAGCTGTAATCTTGACCCACGCGCATCTTGACCACTGCGGCTGGATTCCGCGCCTGGTGAAAGACGGCTTTCGCGGCCCGATCTACGCCACGCCGGCCACGATTGATCTGTGCGCTGTCATACTGCCCGACAGCGGACACCTGCAGGAAGAAGACGCGGCTTTTCACAACAAAGTGAAATCTTCACGGCATTCGCCGGCACTGCCGCTCTATACCTCTGAAGAGGCGAAGGCATCGCTCGAGTATTTTAAGCCGGTAAATTACGGGCAGACGACGCAACTCAGTCCGGAGTGCAGCTTTCGTTTTGTGCGCGCCGCTCACATTCTGGGATCGTGCCTGGTGGAAGTTACCGCTAAGCTCAATGGCAGCACACGCTCATTGCTCTTTACCGGCGACGTTGGCCGCGTGCGTAACACTACGATTGCTCCAGGTAAGGTTGTCCACTCAGGCCCCACGGAAGGCGAATCGGCGGACCTGGTGGTAATGGAATCCACCTACGGCAACCGGCAGCATCCAACGACGGACCCGAGACCGGAACTCGCCAAGCTTATTAAAGACACGGTCGTGCGCGGTGGATCCATAATCATCCCCGCCTTCGCCGTCGAGCGTACGCAGAAAATCCTGTTCATGATCAAAGACCTGATGGAACAAGGCGCGATTCCACACATCCCGGTGCATACGGATAGCCCGATGGCTATTCAGGCGGTCAACATTTTCATGAAACATGCAGAGGAATTCAGCGAAGAGGCCAAGCAGTTGATCGCACGCTACGGTTCACCGTTGACCTGGAAAAACTTTTTCTTCGACACCAAAGTCGAGGATTCCAAGAAGATCAACGATTCACATTATCCGATGGTCATCGTCTCCTCGAGCGGCATGGTGACTGGAGGCAGAATCCAGCACCACCTGGCGCAACGCCTGCCTGATCCTAAAAATCTGGTGCTGTTCATCGGCTTTCAGGCCCCGGGAACACGCGGCGCCACCATCAAGAGCGGGGCTCTGTCCGTGAAGATTTTCGGACAGGAGATTGCGATCCGCGCCCAGGTTGCGGCGCTGGAGCAGTTCAGCGACCATGCCGACACGCCTGAACTGCTGGAGTGGCTGCGCACTTTCAAGAAACAGCCTGCGGTGACCTATCTTGTGCACGGCGAACCGGCGGCCGCTTCGCAATTGCAACAAGCCATGACATCCTCGCTGAAATGGAAGGTGGAAATAGCGCAGTACATGGGAAAAGTGGAGCTCTAGCTGATGCAAACACCTACTGCCGATTTCACAGATTACGCAGATAGACTCTGATACCTTATTTCTATACCCAATGATTATTGAAGCGCTGCACAAATTGGTGAATCACGAAGCGTCACTGACGCGCGAGGAAGCGCGCGGGGTGATGGGTGAAATCCTGAAGGGCGGGGCGACGGATGCGCAGGTGGCAGCACTGGCAGTCGCACTGCACATGAAGGGCGAGACGGTCGAAGAGATTGTAGGCTTTGCTGAAGCCATCCGCAGTGCGGCAACTCCGCTTGCTCTTGGGATTCGTCCGGAAACTTCCACTCCTGCAGCCGGCGATGCTCTGGTAGACACCTGCGGCACCGGCGGCGATGTCAGCGGAACATTCAACATCTCCACGGTCACCGCCCTGGTGGTGGCTGGGGCCGGCGTGCGCGTGGCCAAGCACGGCAATCGCAGTGCGACCTCGCAGTGCGGCTCGGTGGATGTACTCGAGGCGTTGGGCGTCAACATCGCCATGCCCGCTGACCGCATGGGAGATTGTCTTCAGGAGGCGGGCATTGTCTTTTTGTTTGCCCAGGCGATGCATCCGGCCATGAAGTATGCCCAGCCGGCACGGCGTCAATTGCGCCTGCAAACTGTGTTCAACCTGCTGGGGCCTTTGACCAATCCGGCCGGTGCCTCGGCACAAGTGGTGGGTGTTTATGCGGAATCGCTGGTTGAAAAACTCGCAGCCGCGCTTCGCATGCTGGGAGTAGCGCGCGCACTGGTGGTGCACGGCAGCGACGGACTGGATGAAATCACCATCACCGACGAAACTAAAGTCGCCGATGCACGCCCGCACCAGCTCCTGGTTTACAAAATTTCTCCGGAGCAGTTTGGAATGAAGCGTGCTCCGCTGAAAGAAATCTTAGGCGGCGATGTACAGGTCAACGCTGAAATCGCGCGCGCGATCCTTAAAGGTGAGAAGTCACCCCGGCGCGATGTGGTCCTGCTGAACGCCGCAGCCGCGCTGATGGCTGCAGGAAAAGCTGAAACTATCAATGACGCCCTGCCCATAGCGGCCCGGTCGCTCGATTCCGGGGCCGCACGGGAAAAGCTGGAAAAATTGGTGTCGTTTACCAACCGCTCTTAAAACAAAAAAAATAGGGAACAAAATAAGAGGTACCGGTGTCTGTTGTTGAAAGTGGCATCTTAGCCTCCGCTTGGAGGATGTTTCTGCAGCTTTTCATACTGGCTCGATCCTAAGTGGTAGTCATAGATTCTGCTATCGGAATTTTAAGGAGCCATTTATGAAAAAGCTGCTTGTCACGTTTGTGCTTGTGCTTTCGACTGCCTTAGCGCAGGGGAGTACGTACTCTCAGAGCCAGAATCTACAAAACCAGAACCAGCAGCAAAGTGCGCTCCAGCCGGGCACGATCCAGAGCGCGGAACTCTGTGCTCAAGAGAAATCCATAGACGATCCCGCTGAATACAACACTTACAACGCGGCGGTCAACACACCAGACCCCGCCCGGAGAGCCGCAGCGCTGGAGGCTTTCATCCTCCAGTATCCCAACAGCGTCGCTAAAATTCCTGCGCTGCAGAAGGCACTAGCGGCGTACCAGGACGCCAATAATCCGGTCAAGGTGGAGGAAACGACCAAACATATCCTGCAACTTGACTCGAACAACGTCACCACGTTAGCGATTGATGCCTACGCGAACCTTCTCAAACTGGAAAACGGAGACACCGCAGCAGCCGGCACAGCCTGTGATGAAGCCCAAAGAGGATTGCAGGCACTCGCGACATGGCAGAGACCGTGCGATATGCCACAGCAGCAATACGACAATCAGCGCACGCAGATGATGATGATCTTTAACAGCGCGGCGGCACTCGCTGATCTCAAGACCGGGGACTACGCAGGCGCGCGGGACCATTACCTGAAAATAATCGAAGCCGATCCCAGCATCGCGAATTATTCCCGAATTGGCGCCGCCGATTTACAGATGAAACCCATTGACCTTAACGGCTTCTGGTACCTGGCCAAAGCAATCACCCTGGCCCAAACGCAGAATGAAGCCCAGAAAAATGATCAACTTGCACAACAGCTCGACGATTACGGTAAAGCCAACTACCGCAACTATCACGGCAGCGATGAGGGCTGGAATCAAATTGTGGCCGCAGCCGCCAGCCAGACGTCTGTGCCTGCGAATTTTACCATCAAGCCGAAACTTACCGATTGCGCACTGATCGTAACTGTGGCCGAGCAGAATGATCCGGGCACGCTCTCTTTCAGCGACTGGGAGATGGTGCTCTCACACCGCGACTGTTCGCGTGAGGCCAGACCGGCAGCCGACAAGATCTGGCAGTTTATTCAAGACAAGCAAAAGATGCAGGAGACCCGGCTGAAAAAGGCGAAACATAAGAATGCAGGGCCGAAAAATCACGCTGTAAAGTTGCTGCTTTCCGTGAAGGTCATCTCCACTACGAAACACACCATCCAGGCGGCGATCACGGAAGAAAATCAGAAAGCCAACATACCCGATCTGCAGATCACTCTGGCGAAGCCGTTAAAACTGCCTCCGGCAAAAGGATCAGAAATTAATGTGGCGGGCTTGTTTACCGACTACACGTCCAACCCTTTCATGTTCATCATGCAAAAAGGCGAGGTGCGCCAGGCTAAAGCGGCTACTCCGATAAAAGCTGCCGCCCCGGCTAAGCCGGGTACTCATCAACCAAAAAGCATTAAGCCCCAAAAACATTAAGTCATGAAACGTTAATCTGTTAAGAGGCAGGCTTGGTTGGCACTGGATCCGAAATTGTAGGATTGGCGCGCTGGCAGACTGCGCCTTGCACAGTTTCATCTCCTAAGGCATGTTTCTCTGCCTAAAATCTGCTAACTTCAGATAAGCTCTTGCTCAATACTCCATGGCTTACCTTGATCGGACACGACGGGTCTTCCTGCGCGGAGCGATTCTGGCCGCGGCCGGCACGGCCCTGCTGGTCATAGTTCTGAATCAAGTCGGCGCCTTTGGTTGGCTGGAAGACGACGCCTACGATGCCCGCATGAGCCTCTCAGCCAAGCCCAATACCGGCGACCCGGATATTGTGATCCTGGATGTGGATGATCCCAGCTTTGATGCTTTCAAGCAAAATTTTGGCCGCTGGCCTCCTAGCCGCATCGTCTGGTCTGAAACGGTCAAATACCTCTCTCACGGTAAACCGCGCGCCATGGTATTCGACGTGATGTTCAGCGGCCCGGACAGCGCCTTTGAGAAAAAAGATGAGAACCAACACACAACCATGACGGTATCCGGCGAAGAAGTTGACCGACAATTCGCCGAAAATATGAAAGCTGCCGGTAATGTGGTGATTGGCTTCACCATTAGTGCGCCTGGGAAAGGCAAGAATGATAGTGCCGACTACACCAGAGTGTTGAAGCAGTGGGACCTGTTGGATGCCGATTCTCTTCCCGCAACCGAAGGCCGCGGGTTGTCGATCAGCGCGAAAGACCACCCTCTGGATTATCTGTTGAATATCCCTTTCGAGCCGCTGGCCAGTGCGGCCGCGGGTCTAGGATCCACCAACGCCGATCTGGATGACGATGGCAAGATTCGCCACGTACATTTGGAATCTGTTGTCGGCAGTCATGCCTACGATTCGCTTTCATTGCGAACGGTTCGCCTCATCGAAAAGCACGATGATTCAACCCGCTGGGTGGCCGGCGGATTCAAGCTTAACAGCAACTCTCCTACGATTCGGCTCGGAGCTGACGATGGCCTGCTGCTGCGCTGGCATGGCAACCGCAAAGCTGGGATTTGCCTGCAGGAAAAATGCGACCCGGGCAAATTCCCTTATGAGAGGATTCCTTATTGGAACATCGTCTGCTCGATATCGCCCTCATGGTGCAACGACAAAGTTAACAAATATGCTCCAGAATATTTTCATGACAAGATTGTAATCATTGGCGCCAGCGCCGTTGGCAGCTACGAAAACCATCCCACCCCGCTCGCTGACGCAGTCCCTGGCTTCGTGATGCACGCGACCGCAATCGATAACTTGCTGCACGCCGATACCATCAGGCCGGCGCCGTCATGGCTGTCTCCAATCCTGATTATGCTTATGGCTGCCACGGGTGTCGTGATCCTGGTTTTTGTCCGCTCAACCTCCGCCGACGTCGCCGTGGCGCTGGCCGTCATCGCGCTGTACGTGGCCATCAGCTACATATTTTTCGCTCACTGGAATTTCTGGCTGCCCACAGCAGCCCCGCTGATCACGCTTGTGATCTCTTATTTTTCCGCGGGAGTTGTCCGGTTTGCCACCACCGGACGCGAGCTGCGCCGGACGCGTGGCACACTGGACCGCTACATCTCGCCGCAACTGGTCGGCTACGTCCTGAACCACCTGGAAGAGATCAACCTGGCGGGAGAGAAGCGCGAGCTCACCATCTTTTTTTCAGATATACGCAGCTTCACCACCATGACCGAGAAATCCGATCCTACCGAGCTTCTCGTACTTCTCAATGAATACCTGACGGCGATGACCGAGATCATCTTCAAGCATGACGGTATTGTGGATAAATTCATCGGAGACGGAATCCTGGCCTACTGGGGGGCATTCACGCCGGGGAAAAACCACGCGTTGTTGGCGGCCAAGGCATCGCTCGAAATGATGCGGCGGCTGGAGGAGCTGAACCAGAAGTGGAAGGCTGAGGGACGCCAGCCCATTTCGATTGGCATTGGACTCAATACCGGCGATGTGATCTTCGGCAATGTAGGCAGCGGCAAGAAAGTAGAGTTTACTGTGATTGGCGATCCCGTGAACCTGGCTTCGCGGCTGGAGGGCCTGAACAAAGAATTCGGTACCAATATCATTATTTCTGAACAAACCCGCGAGCGGCTGGGAGATGCGGCTATTGTCCGCCCGCTGGGAGGAGTTAAGGTTAAGGGCAAAACCGTAGAAACCCAGGTTTATGAGCTGCAATGGCTGGATGCCACCGCCCCACAACCGCTGGCCAAGCAGGACCCAGTTCGATTAAGTTCAGGCTAAAAATTGCTGCTTGCGAAGGGTTTTTGTGGTCTAATGCTATTCCTTCCCGAATTACGCTCCTGGAGGAGTTATGCAACGTAGCACTCGCACGTTCACTGTGTTGTTAGCGCTCATCGTAGGCGCATCTTGTTGGGCCGTTCCCTATTTCCAGGAGAACAGCAAGAATAGTGGCGACCAGCAAAAGCAAACCGACAAAAACAAGAACAAGAAGTCCGACAAAGACAAAGATAAGGACAAAGATAAAAACAACAAAGATGAGTCGCCGTTTGGTGCAGGGAAGATCAATCTTTTGCACTCCTCCCACACATCCGATACGGCGAGTGCCGGATTCAACGGCCTGACTGGCCTGACTCCGTCCGGAGAAGTCGAAGCCAAAAAGCTGAAAGAGCCCGCCACGGGAGATGACTTTAACAAAGCCGAGCAGGTTTCTTTTATTGGTGTAAAAGCATCTTCCCTGAAGAAGTTTATCCAGGAAGGCAAGCTCAACACGGCCCCGGCCAAAACCGAAACGGCATCACCTAAGAAAAGTTAAGGAGAGGAGATCATGAATAAAACCAACCTATGTTTCGCGACTGTTCTCCTTTTATTGGCGGGCACACTGCCTGCCCGGGCTCAGTTCGGCGACATCTTCAACGGCATCAACAAAGGCAGGCAAATTCACGAAGCAACTCAGGAGTGGACACCCGAGCAGGAGGAAGCCGTTGGACGGGCCTCCGCTGCCAAGATGATCCATGTCTTTGGGCTCTATAACAATTCCAGCATGACCAACTATGTGAACCTGGTGGGTAATAC